>NZ_JAPEIB010000032.1:0-43116 GCF_028823735.1 Algoriphagus sp. NF | reverse complement strand
TTGTTCCTAAGTTTAGGCAACAAAACTGGTCCAGTTATTTAAGCGGTTAAGAACAAAAGGTAGGCCTTTACGGCCATGAAGACCATCGATTGACTGGCCAGGCAATGGAGAATTTATATTTGTCAAGAAAGAATGAAAGCGATTTTTCTCCTTCAGCACTTTATCAAGTGACCCTTTGCTCCAAGCAAATTGATATCGCTTTGAAGCTTTCAGATGGTTTTCAAAAGAATTACCCAAAAGATGAGGGCAAAGGTCTTCCTGAGCCTGATTTTTCAATTAATACTCAAAAGGAATTCTCAATAGTATTGAAGGCAATGTATGCACATGAAAGTCAAAAAGAGGTTTTAAAGGACCTTATGCCTTATCATGATCAAGTTCCTGTTTGGATTTACTCGAGAGTTTTCGGGAGAGAATATTTCCGCCAGGTAAAATAAGAAAGGCTATCAATTTTGATAGCCTTTCTATGGTTGGTGGTTGTTTGGTTATTAGTTCAAGAACTCATCGAAAGTCAAGCTTACAAAGTACATAGTTCCAACTGTTGGGTTACCCCAAGCTTGGCGATAGCCATTGCTGAATAGGTTGGATCCACCGACTTTCAAGATTGACTTCAAGCTTTTCAACTTGTAGCTGATCTGCGCATCGAAGGTACCAAATGCCGGCATCACTGAAAGTTGCTGAGAAGAAACTGCAGGTCCGACGAAAGAAGACTGCCATACGAATTCTCCTTGCCATCTGTAAGCCAAAGCAAAGCCTAGGTTATCGATCACTTCTCTGTTTGCAAAGTTCAACACATATCGATACTCAGGAGTATTGAATGAAGGCTGGAAACCAGTCTCAGCTAGTTCTTCAAGATTAGAAAGGGTATTGTAAGACACGTTACCTCCTAGGCTATAGCCTTTAGGAAGTTTGTAGTCAAGTCCCAATGCCCATCCCCAAGAATTGATGATCTCGGAACGGTTTGTAGGAATAGAGAATACATTTCTACCACCCGGACCTACTCCGATTAGATTCAAACCTGTAAGTGGGTTTGGACCTTGAGATCCAGAAGTTGCATCACCATCCTGTACCAATACTTGTCCTCCTATGAAGTTTTCAAAGCGATTGAAGTAAGCATAAGTATCAACTAGCAATCTATTACCGAATAGACCTTTATAGCCAACTTCAAATGATTTAACGCGTTCCGGCTGGAATTCCGTCAATTCAAATGGTTGAAGATCACCAAGATTATTTTGAGCTGCTAATACAGGCACCAACTGAGGTGTTAAAGCCTGGACTGCCGCTGCGATTGCTGCAGGGTCATTTGGAATCTGACCAGCAGCTACTTGTTGCAACACGATCTGTGTCGCCTGCTGAATTGCAGCGTTGATAATCGCCGGATTACTCACATCTGCAGCTACGCCAGCTCCAAATTGCTGAACAGTACTCAATGAATAAACTGGATTGCCGTTAAAGTTATAACGGTCTCTGAATAAAGGAAGCCCACCCAAAAGTCTCGCCTGCGGAGTCAAAAGATCAATGTATTGATCCTGAGTAGTTGGAATTCGGAATCCAGTCTGATAAGATGCTCTGAAATTGTGATTTCCTACAGAATAAACTCCTGACACTCTTGGAGACCACTGACCATTGAAATTCTCATTCTTATCATATCGAAGGGATGCTGTCAATTTGAATCTGTCATCAAATAGACTCTTAGACCCTTGGATGTATCCACCAAATTCACGGATGTTGAATTCATTGCCACTTTCATCCAAAGCGAAGAGTGTTCCTTCAGAGTTAAGTTGATACACTCTATAGTTAGCACCTACCACAAACTCAGCGAATTTGATGTCTTCAGAAAGGTTGTAAGACCCTTCCACATGATAAAGGTTAGTCTTGTCTACGAATCTAGCACCGACTCCAGAAGCATTTCCAGGAATAGGACGAGAAGTAACATCAGCCAGAGCTTGTCTAAACTCAGGAGAACCAGGCATGAATCTACCTTGATCAGCAAAAGCTCTTGCTGCTCCATGAGCCTGCTCTGGAGAAAGCCCACCTTGAATCGCCTGTGCATAGGCTCCTACATATTGAGGGAACCAAAGTGTAGATGGCTTCCAAGCCTCGTTGATACCTTGAGCAGCAATACCTACTGCATAAGAATCACCGGAACGTTCCTGAGTGGTATAAGCACGCAAGTACCAGTTAGATCCACGAAGCTCTGCTTTATACTGGCCCAAGTTGAAATTAGCAATTGAATAACGGTCCGCGCCGGTATATACCGTAGTACCGAAACCATAATTACCTTGCAAAATCGCTTCAACTCTGTCATTGATTCTCCAGTGTAAAGCAGCATTCAATTTAAGTGAAGTAGTTCCATAATCAGCCACTTCACGCTCTAGATAGCCTGTTCGAGAAACAGCAACATCAGTCGGTATGATTCCCAAAGCTGCTTCAGGTAATGCACCAGCAGCTACCATTCCTTGGGCTACGGAGAACATATTGACATTGGTTTCGTCACCGTAAGAGTTTACACCATTGTATCCCGGGTTATTTGCACGAGTACCATTTGCGATTCCAAAACCATTCAATAAAGATTGATCTCTGAAGTCATTTGCTTGCCAGTCATCAGCTTTAAGGTATTGTACGTTTACTTTGAAAGCTACTTTGTCGTTGAATGCTTTTGCATAGCGAGCAGAGAAATCATAAAAACCAGTAGTAGGATTGGAACGATTTCCCTCATCCATGATACCGGTACGAACACTGGCAGAAAGCCCCTGATACTGGAACGGATTTTTCGAATTCATCAATAAAATACCGTTGATAGCATTCGGTCCGTAAAGGGCTGAAGATGCACCTGGAAGTAGTTCTACACTTTCCAAGTCCAATTCTGAAATACCTACAATGTTACCAACTGCGAAATTCAAGCCAGGAGCCTGATTGTCCATTCCGTCGATCATTTGTACGGTTCGGACGTTACCATTGGCGTTGAAGCCACGGGTATTGAAAGATTTAAAGGTAAGAGACTGGGTACTCATCTCCACGCCTTTAAGATTATTCAAAGCATCGTAGAAACTAGCTTGTGGTGCTTCTCTAATTGCGATGATATCCATTTTTTCTACCGAAACTGGAGACTTCATCACGCTTTCCTCAACCCTAGAGGCCGAGATTACTACTTCCTGTCCAAGTACTGTGGATTCAGCAAGTTCAATTTCTAAATTACTGATACCTCCAGTAATTTCTACTTCTTGGCTACTGTAGCCTACCATAGAAAATATGAGGGTAAATGGAGGTTCTTGGTTCACATTTAGCGTAAAATTACCATCTAGGTCAGAGATCGTACCGATCACTTTTCCTTTGACGATGATGTTTACCCCTACAAGGGTTTCTTTTGTATCTGCGTCGATGACCGTTCCTGAGATGGTCGTCTGGGCAAAAACTGACCCTACCCCTAGGGAAACCAATAAGAAACATGTCAGCATGCTTCTACCGAGATTTTTGGTAAAATTGCTCATAGGCGATTTTGGATTTAGTGAATAAAGCTTACAGCCTTTGGGTGATAGCTGCTTTTCTACTCGAAATTTATAGTAAAAAGTGAATATTCAATCAAATTGAAAAGAAAAACATTTGCCTCTAAAGTGGAAAATATATTGGATGATCAGGAAACTTGTAAGCTAATTCAATAATCAGTTAACTAATCGAATTGAAAATTAGTGATTTGAAAAAAAGAGTCGTTTTTTATTAGAAAATCTTAAATTCCAATAGGCACAAAAAAAAGTCTGATTTATTTCAGACTTTCTAAATTTCATCACTTGTTTTTGGCATTTTCTTCATTGACATGCCTGACAAGTCTATCGCAGAGATCTTTCATCTCCTCTGACATATACTCATCACCTGTACTGTTAAGTATAGTCTGGGCCATTCCTCCAATGACATCGATATAAAACCTTTTCATTTCAACTACCGACATTTCATCAGTCCATAAGTCAATTCTTAGGGTACTTTGATTTAGATTATCCCAAACATTGACACTGATGCTTTTGGTGGATTCCATTCCTTCATCTTCCTTATCTGTAGCACTCCAGAGAATTTCTTTAGGAAGGTTTTGTTCGTCTAGATTGACTTGAAAATTGATTTCTGATTTTTTCATCTGTTTATTTTTGCTATTAAATGGTCAGATGGAATCTTTGACGATTAAAATAATCATTTTCCCATGTGTTTAATGATGATTTTAATCGTGTCGATTTCATGTGATTTTAATTTGATTATCAGTTGCCACATGGAATCCCTACCTGCGGTTGGCAGGTCGCATGTTCTCCCCGATATCTCGAAGCATAACAGAGTATGAAGAACCTGCTATGCTCGATTTCATATCTCTAATTTTGGGCAACAACCGACTTTGATCTTTGCAGGTTCCATTTTAAAACTCCATTTCTGGAATTTCTCCATTTAGGATTAATTTTCCCTCGGTTTTGGACTTAATTTCTTCCACGCTTACTCCTGGAGCTCGCTCTTTCAAAATAAATCCTCCTTCAGGATCAACTTCTAAAACAGCCAAATCCGTCACGATCTTTTTCACACAGCGAATTCCTGTAATTGGTAGAGAGCAAGACTTTAAAAGTTTGGATTCACCACTTTTTGAGCAGTGTTGCATCGCGACAATGATATTTTCGGCAGAAGCCACTAAATCCATTGCTCCACCCATTCCTTTTACCATTTTCCCGGGGATCTTCCAGTTGGCAATATCCCCATTCTCGGAGACTTCCATAGCTCCTAGGATGGTTAAATGCACATGTCCTCCTCGGATCATCGCAAAAGACTCAGCCGAATTGAAAAGTACCGATCCTTTCACCATGGTGATGGTTTGCTTTCCGGCATTAATTAAATCTGGGTCAATTTGATCTTCAGTAGGGAAGGGGCCTATCCCCAAAAGTCCATTTTCAGACTGAAGCACTATCTCCAAATCATCAGGAATATAATTGGCAACCAAGGTAGGAATACCTATTCCTAGGTTAATGTATTGGCCATTTTTGACCTCTTTGGCTATTCTTTGGGCTATTTGTTGTTTCGTAAGCATTTTTCAGTTCTTTGGGTTTATGAAAATCAGGACCTCACAGTTCGCTGTTCGATACGTTTTTCGTAGTTTTTTCCTTCGAAAATCCGCTGAACATAAATCCCAGGAGTATGAATTTGATTCGGATCCAATTCACCGGCAGGTACTAATTCTTCCACTTCAGCAATCGTGATTTTTCCCGCTGCAGCCATCATGGGATTAAAATTTCTGGCCGTTCCTTTGAAAATCAAATTTCCAGCTGTGTCACCTTTCCAAGCTTTTACCAAAGAGAAATCTGAACGTAGCCATCGCTCCATCAAATAAAGTTTGCCCTCAAACTCGCGTATTTCCTTTCCTTCTGCTACTTCAGTTCCCACTCCAGCAGGAGTAAAGAATGCCGGGATTCCTGCACCGCCGGCTCGGACGCGTTCTGCCAGCGTTCCTTGTGGGATCAGATCAACCTCTAGTTCTCCACTGAGCAACTGACGCTCAAACTCGGCATTTTCACCTACATAGCTGGAGATCATTTTTTTTACCATGCGCTTTTGCAAAAGCAAACCAATTCCGAAGTCATCCACTCCAGCATTATTGGATACAATAGTGAGGTCTTTGATATCACGTTGGAGTAGGGCAGTGATACAGTTTTCGGGTATACCGCTCAATCCAAATCCTCCCATCATCAAAAAAGCTCCGCTGGGAATATCCCTGACGGCTTCATTCGCATCTTTTACAGTTTTATTTATCATGATTTTGGGTTTATAGTATCATTTTGGCTCTTTGCTGATCGATCATCAACTGTGACTTTAAGGCTTCCAAGCTTTCGAATTTTTGCTCTTCCCGTAAGTAATCTCTCAGATAGATTGTAATCTGCTTATCGTACAGATCACCTTGAAAATCAAAGAGGTGTGTTTCTACACTTTTACTACTTCCATCTACGGTGGGCCGATTGCCGATGTTGAGCATGGCTTTGTACAAACTTCCATTAACGGAAGCTTCTACTGCATAAACGCCATCTTTTGGAATCAGTTTGTAACTGTTTGGAATATGAACATTGGCTGTGGGAAATCCTATGGAGCGGCCAATCTGCTGTCCTTTGATTACCAAGCCATTCAGCTCGTACGGTCTTCCGAGGAAATTATTGGCAGTAATAATGTCGCCAGACTCGAGCGCATTCCGAATTTTGGTGCTGGATACGCCAATCTCATCCACATCTTGTCGGCTTATTTCTTCCAAATCAAAACCGAATTCACCTGAATGTTGCTGAAGATATTCAAATGAACCTTCTCGATTTTTGCCAAATCTGTGGTCATAGCCTATCACCAGTTTTTTGGTCCTGATCTTATCTACCAAAATTCTCTGAATAAACTCCTGAGATGTCAGCTGCGAAAATTCCTTGGTGAAGGGAATGCTGATCAAGTGATCTATTCCAAACTGACGCAGAAGCTTAGCCTTTTCTTCGAAAGTGGAAAGCAATCGAAGATTGTGTTCTTTGGGATAAAGTACCAGCCTGGGATGTGGCCAAAAAGTAAGTAAAATAGTTTCCCCTTTGATGGATTTGGCGATTTCTCTGATTCGCTGTAAAATTTTTTGATGGCCTAGATGCACCCCATCGAAGGTCCCGCTTGTGACAACGGGATTGGGTACATTTTCGAATTGGCTCAGTCCCTCATAGATTTTCATTTTCTCTTCGGGCTTTGATTTTTGCTACAAGTTCCAAAAGATTTTCGGCATTTTCTATCCGGTGGTCTCCGATTCGGGTTCTCCTAAGATTTTTGAGATAAGCGCCGACACCAAGCAGTTCACCAAGGTCTCTAGCAAGACTTCGGATATAGGTACCCTTGGAGCAGGAGATTCGAAAATCTACCTCAGGATTGTCAAATCGGGTAATTTCAAACTCACGAACTTCCACCGTCCTAGCTTTGATTTCAACTGTTTTTCCGGCGCGTGCAGCTTCATAGACTCGTTTTCCATCTACTTTTATAGCCGAATGCATAGGAGGAATTTGCTCTATACTTCCTGTGAGTTCTTTCACCGCTTCAAGGAGTTCCTCTTTGCAAATGTTTGAGGGATTCTTTACCTCTTCGATGGGCTTTTCGAGATCAAAAGATTCAGTGGTCTTTCCCAAAACAAAAGTTCCGGTGTACTCCTTTTCCTGACCCATGAAACTTTCGATTTGCTTGGTCATTTTCCCAGCACAAATAATCAAAAGCCCAGTAGCCAATGGATCTAATGTCCCCGCATGGCCTACTTTTTTTATTTTGAGGGCATTTCTGATTTTTTTGACCGCATCAAAAGAGGTCCATTCTAGGGGTTTGTCCACCAAAAAAACTTCACCATAAGGTGCTTCTTGCATGATTTTTTGATTAGCTGGCTTTGTTGGATTCAGACTTGGCCAGGATTGCATAAATCTCAAAAATGAATCCGGCTAAGGTTACAATTGGTCCGATGGTCAATCCTAAAACCCCATTTCCATGCGGTTCGGGATCAAGTCCAATCAGTACAAAACCAAAAATAATCAGACCGATGCCGATAAACATCAATTTGTAGTTTTTTCTGGAAAAGGGAAAAGCTGCTTTGCTCATATTAGTACAATTCGTCCAAAGACATGTTTAAGTATTTATTGACAGCACGAAGGGTGCTGAAAAAGGAAAGAATACCTCCTGAAACGATCAAGACTCCAAAAAGGATCAATAGAAGCTCTTCATTTTGGAGAAGGGCAAAACCCTCTATCGCAGTTCGTGTGTAGGAGATCAATCCAAATAAAATCAATGAAGCAACCAGCCCGGCAATCATTCCGAATACCCATGCTCGGATGAGGAAGGGCTTTCGGATAAAGCCCCGAGTCGCGCCAACCAATTGCATGGATCGAATCAAGAATCGCTGCGAGAAGAGTGCCAATCGGATGGTATTATTAATCAACATGACTACCGTGATCACCAATATGAGAATGAAACCTCCCATTACCAGACTGATTTTCAATAGATTCTTGTTAATCGAATCGACCAAATCAGTCATGTAGGAAACTTCGAAAACTCCCGGTGCAGACTGGATTTCTTGACTGATTTGTTCGATCTGTTCGGAAGTCTGAAACTCTTCTGCTAAGGTGAACACGAAACTGTCTCTCAGGGGATTATCTTCTAGAAATTGAGTAAAATCCTCTCCAGTGCTTTCTATGAAAGTCTGGGCAGCCTCTTCATCTGAAATGAAGCGAAATACCACAGAATCAGCCTTTCTAAGTACAAAAGGGCGATTTTTTAGGTTGGTTTCCAGCGCTTCCAGTTCGGTTTCACTCAGATTTTTATCTAAAAAAACCTGCATTTCGATGTTCTCGCGAATCATGCTGGTCAATCCTTTGGCCTGAATCAAGATCACTCCAAAAAGACCGACTATAAATAAAGAAAGCGTGGTACTGAACAGCACACTTCCAAATTTAAACTGTCCGAGTCTCTTCTTTTTCCTAGGGTAAGTTGCCATCTACGATGAATTTCTGATCAAAGCTAAACATCCCCAAGGATTTTGCCAATCATTTTAAGAAAGGATAGGAATTACCTTGCTAGGAGTTACTCCATAGATTTCAGTACCACTTTGACTTTGCATGAGAGCAAGACCGGTAAATTCTCCAAATGCAGGGAGGATTAATTGATTTTCAATTTTGTAAAAACAAGGTACACGAAGGGATTGACGCCCCATTCCTCTTAGCCTTACACCCGGATGAATGTGCCCACAGAGATTCAAAAAGCCTTCTTCTATAGATTCTAAAGGCTCATGCGATAGAACTAGGGAATCGATGAAAACGGGTTGATGATCCAATTGAATAGGGGAGTTTTCATAGCGAAAACTTGGCAACACATCATGATTTCCTTTCACTAGATGAAAATTGATGGAAGGATATCCTCTCAAAAAATTTATCAATTCATCCCAACTCAAATTCCAATCGCTATGAAAGAGATCGCCTAAGAAATAAACCTCTTGAGGAAAATACTTTGAAAAAAGCTGATTCAATCTCAGAAGATCTTTCTCGTGAATGGGTTCAGGTATTGGAATCCCGGACTTTCTGAAATGCGCTGCTTTGCCATAGTGGAGATCCGAAATAAATAAAATTCGCTTTTGCTCCCACCAAATAGCACGTTCCTTCAAAAGCTCTAAAACACAATGGTTATGTATTATTTGCATCGATTACGAATTCCTTTTACCTCCAACCACCTAAAATTTTTGAAAATGCTTATTTTTACTTAGCTGTCAAAGCTAAAATGATTTTTATTAACGATCTATTCAAATTTATGGAAGTCCGTCAATTTGCTTCAATTCTTACTTTAGTCTTGTTTTCCTCACAAGTTTGGGCTCAAAGTGAAAATGATATTCTTGGAACTTGGTACAATACTGAAAAAACTGCCAAGGTGATCATTTCGAAAAGCGGGGATAAGTTTATGGGAAAAATATCTTGGCTACTCGAACCTGAAAAAAATGGAGTTCCGGCCATGGACGAGCAAAACGATAATGATAAGCTAAAGCAGCGGCCACTCATGGGGCTGACGATATTGGAGGGCTTGACTTACAAGAATGGTATTTGGAAAGGAGGTAAAATTTACGATCCCAAGTCCGGCAACACCTATTCTTGTGAACTCAAATTACTCTCAAAGGATGTATTGGAAGTGACCGGCTTTATGGGCTTTTCATGGATCGGGCGTACGGTAGAATGGACCCGAGCTGAGAAGCCCTAAGTCAATCAGCATTCAGGTAAAAGGAGCGTAAAATATATTGCAGCTGCTCAAATTCGATTAGAAAAGCATCATGTCCTGCCGTGGATTTGATTTCGCGATAGCTTCCTTTTGGAATGTGATTGGCGATAAATTGTGATTCTTCAGGTAAAAAAAGCAAATCTGAATCAACGCCAACTGCCAGCGTGCGAGCTTTTATTTTTTCTAATGCTTTTTTCAGGCTTTCCCTTCCTCTACCCAAATCATGACTATCCATTGCTTTGCTCAGCACCCAATAAGAGAGGGCGGTAAATCTATTTCCTAGTTTTTGACCTTGATACCTTAAATAAGTTGCAGCTCGAAATCCATCAACAGTTCCCTCAGGACTCTGCTGTTTTCGCTCAAAATCTGCCGGATGTCGATAGCTAAGCATTGCAATCGCTCTGGCAGTTTCCAAGCCTTTTCTTCCTGCCTCAGGAGATTTCTCTCCCCAGGTACAATCTGATTCAATAGCCATTCGCTGCGTTTCATTGAATCCTACCACCCATGGAGAGGATTTTGCAGTGGAAGCGAGAATGACTAGGTTTTTCAAGGTTTCTCCTAGCAAATAGGCCCATTCCAATGCAACCTGACCACCAAGTGAGCCACCTAAGAGCGTATGGATCGTACTAATTCCTAAACCTTCTCTGACCAAATCTAAGGCTCGAGCCATATCCCTTGTAGATAGGAAAGGAAAATCATAATAGTAGGCATCACCTGTTTTTGAATTGAGGGAAAGGGGACTGGTTGAACCGTAGCAGGATCCTAGTAAATTGACACAGATAATGAAGTGGTTTGCCGGATCGTAAAATTGATCTTCACCCACCATACCATTCCACCATTCGCCTACCTTGGAATCTCCAGTCAAGGCATGAACTACCCAAACTACATTGTTTTGCTCTGCATTCAGACTCCCATAGGTGGTGTAGGTCAGTTCTAGCTCAGGGAGAACTTTCCCAGACTCCAATTCAAATGGAGTCTGGGATATAAAGGATTCCGTACGCATTTCAATAGAAGGTATTGTTAACTTTTCAGTCATTTTATACTTGGTCAAAAGCCTGCTGCAAGTCTGCTTTCAAATCTTCAATGTGTTCAAAACCAACAGATAATCTCAACAAGCTTGGCGTTACTCCTGCAGCTAGTTGCTCTTGATCGCTGAGCTGCTGATGCGTAGTAGCTGATGGTTGAATAATGAGCGTTTTAGCATCGCCCACGTTGGCTAGGTGAGAGATCAATTGCAAGGAATCGATGACTTTAGTAGCTTTTTCCTTATCACCTGCTACTTCGAAACTTAGCACTCCACCAAATCCATTTCTCAAATATTTTTTCGCCAGTTCATGATAAGGGGAAGACTTCAGGCCTGGGTAATTCACCTTCTTTACTTTGGGATGATTTTCAAGCCATTCTGCCAATGCAAGGGCATTTTGTGTAGTTCGCTCGACACGCAAAGATAAAGTTTCCAGTCCTTGCAAGAGCAAGAAAGAATTGAATGGGCTCTGAGAAGGGCCAAAATCCCGAAGACCTTCAACTCTAGCGCGAATAGCAAAAGCTATATTGGGTAAGCCTAGTGGATTTCCTTCACCAAACACTTCCCAGAAATTGAGTCCATGATAGCCCTCCGAAGGCTCAGAAAATTGCGGAAACTTACCATTTCCCCAATTGAAATTACCACCATCTACTATGACGCCACCGACTGATGTGCCATGTCCGCCAATCCACTTGGTAGCCGAAGCGGTGACGATATTTGCTCCATGGTCGAGTGGTTTGCATAAAAATCCACCAGCTCCGAAGGTGTTGTCAACAATCAAAGGAATGTCATGTTTCTTTGCCACCTTGGCAATGGCTTCAAAATCTGGAATGTTAAATTCCGGATTACCAATTGTCTCTAGATAAATCGCTTTTGTTTTTTCATCGATCAATGCATCGAAGTTTTCTGGAGCATTTCCTTTGGCAAATCGAGCTTCGATACCAATACGCTTAAAAGCAACTTTAAATTGATTGTAAGTGCCACCGTAGAGGTAAGATGTGGACACAAAATTGTCCCCTGCTTGGAGAATATTGTTTAAAGCCAAAAACTGAGCTGCTTGACCAGAGGATGTAGCCAAAGCAGCTACTCCGCCTTCAAGTGCTGCTACCCGCTTTTCGAAGACATCGTTCGTCGGATTCATGATTCGGGTATAGATATTCCCAAATTCTTTCAATCCAAAAAGATTGGCTCCGTGCTCAGCGGAATTGAAGGTGTAGGAGGTGGTTTGATAAATTGGTACAGCCCTTGAATTGGTAGTTGGGTCAGGTTCTTGACCAGCATGTAACTGAAGTGTTTCAAAATGATAGTTAACAGACATAATTTATAGGGTTTAAAGGGTTAAGATTTACAAATTATTCAGTATTGCTATTAGCAATCCTGTTCGCGAGAAGCGATTTCAAAAGAAAGTGATGAAATGGGAGGTAAGGTGTTGTGTGTAATCATTTGCGAAGAATTTATATTTCCGAATGAGAATACCTCAGTCGGCAGGAATTGGCACCTTTCCACTTTGGAAGGTTGCCAGAGGGTCAATGAGCCTGTCTCTCGCCTCTTCTTTATAAATCCTCACACTCAAAAAGTATAAGGATGCAACAAAGTAAGCGCTGAGTTTTAAGATTTCAAAACGTTTCGGATAATTTAATGCTGAATTTTTAAAAGAGATAGTTCACTCCTTGATGTCAGAAGGAAATGAAGTGGCTTAACTATTTAATGAAATTCATTCAGGTTGTATTTGAAACCTTTGGTTTTTACATCAATTGATTTTTGAGTAGAAGAGCTGATGAAATTATTTAGGATTTCTTCGATATCCTTATCGATAAACTTGGCTTTGGTAGCATTGATTAGGACCTCACTTCCATCCGGAATAGACTCTAAAGCCTTCATCAGTGGAGCTTTGTTTAAATAGGACACTTGTTTCTGAAGCTTGAGTACATAAACTCCTTTATCCTCTGACAGGGTGACTGTTTTATGGTAGTTAGCCTGAATGATGAAGAAAAATCCAACCACCAAACCTATACCGATTCCAACTAGGAGATTTGTTAGTAAAATAGCGATGACGGTGACTATAAATGGTATAAACTGACTTCTTCCTTTAAGGTACTCATCGATAAATACAGAAGGCTTTGCCAATTTGTAGCCGACCATAATAAGGATGGCAGCAAGACAGCTTAAGGGGATTTGATTCAATATTTCTGGTATAGTTAATACCAAAATGAATATCAGGACTCCATGAAAAATTGCTGATAGTTTGGTTTTAGCACCGGCTCCAATATTGGCAGATGTCCGAACAATCACAGCAGTAACGGGGAGGCCTCCAATTAATCCCGAAATAGAATTTCCAACTCCCTGTGCTACAAGCTCTCGTGAGGTAGGTGTAATTCGTTTTTCCGGATCCATCTTATCTCCGGCTTCGATACTCAAGAGCGTTTCAATGCTGGCAATCACAGCTATTGTCACGGCGATAATCCAGAAATTGGAGGTGTTGATGGCTGAAAAATCAGGAAAAGTTAATAAGCTCGCCATTTCGGCTAAGTTTCCGGCAATCGGAATATTCACCAAAAGTTTACCGCTTTGAATCCAATCGGGAAGAAAGATCTGGTAAAATTTATTAATTAAAACTCCCAAAACTACTACCCAAAGTGCGCCAGGAATTACACCTGCCAACTTATGAGCTTTTATTTTGGGTCTATCGAAAAAGTTAAGGATAAGTAGTGAAATCAGAGTGATTGGGATTGCTCCAATGCTAAAATTTTGAAAGGCAAACCATATTTCCGAAAAGGAACTGCTACTTTCCAATTGCGCAAGGCCCATTGCTTCCTTATTCCAGCCAAGTCCATGCGGTATTTGCTTAATGATCAGGATGAGGCCGATGGCAGTGAGCATCCCTTTTATCACAGAATGCGGGAAATAATAGCCCAAAACCCCAGCCTTTGCAAAACCGAGAATAATCTGAATAAGTCCCGCAATCACGACAGTACCAAGAAAAAGATCGAAACTGCCTAAGCTGGCAATGGAATCCAAAACAATAACGGTAAGTCCTGCAGCAGGTCCACTGACACTGACATGAGAACCTGAAAGAACGCCGATTACTACACCTCCGATTATTCCGGCAATCAAACCTGCCAAGGGCGGAGCACCACTTGCCACTGCAATTCCCAAGCATAAAGGCAATGCCACCAAAAAGACCACAAGCGAGGCCTTCAAGTCATTCTTTATGATGTTTTTGGTGATGGTCTGAGCCATATGAGCCGTGTGGGTTGAAAAGTTTATTATATAAAATAGACGCTCAACTAGGGCTCAAAAGTTCTCCAAAGGCAGTGTCAATTGCGGTAAAATCAAAGGAATCTAAGGCAGTTTTGAATTTGGTTTCAATCGCAGGTAAGCATAGATTGCCAATGCTTCCCTCGTGGGTATGGGAAACAGTGCTTTGGTCAGGTGCAAAATTACCGGATTCTATATCCAAACCGACTTTTTTATAGGCATCTCTAAATGGCATTCCACTTAATACTAAATCATTGACAACCTCCACGGAAAATACATGCTGATAAAACTTGTCATTCAGGACATCCTTTTTGATTTGAATATCTTTAAGCATGAAATTGGACATTTCTACGCAGCTTTTAAGACTCTCAAGTCCGGGGAAAATTTCCTCTTTCAAAAGTTGTAAATCACGATGATAGCCTGTCGTGGAATTAGTCAAAATCATCGAAATAGTCTGAGGAATGGATTGAATTTGATTGGTTTTGGCACGAATCAGTTCAAATACATCTGGATTTTTCTTGTGAGGCATGATACTCGAACCAGTGGTGAGTTCATCCGGAAAACTTATAAACCCGAATTGTTGATTCATAAACAGACAAACATCATCTGCAAGACGATTCAGTGTGGCTGCAATTCCCGCCAGGGCAAAAGAAAGAGTTCTTTCCGTCTTTCCACGGCTATTTTGTGCGTTAATCACATTGTGATGTAAGTCTGAGAAGCCCAATAATCGGGTAGTGTAAGTTCTGTCTAAAGGAAAGCTTGAACCATATCCAGCCGCGGAACCCAATGGATTTTTATCCGATAAATCAAAAGCTGCTTTTAAAAGCGCTAGGTCTTCACTTAGCCCCTCCAAAACAGAGGAAAACCAAAGCCCAAAGCTTGAAGGCATGGCCAATTGGGTGTGCGTATATCCCGGCATTAGGTCTTTTTGATGTTTCTCCGAAAGATGGGCTAGGAGTTCGCCCAACTCCTTAATTGATTCAACCAATTCACGGATTGCAGCTCGGTAATACAGCTTCAAATCAACGAGAACCTGGTCATTTCGGCTTCGGCCAGAATGAAGCTTTTTTCCAACATCACCAAGTCGCTGAGTCAATAGAAACTCCACCTGAGAATGAACATCTTCGATTCCCGGATCTATGGAAAATTTGCCTTGCTCAATTTCCAAATAGATCGTTTTCAGACCTTCTTGCAACTGCTTGTTTTCTTCTTCTGTAAGCAAGCCGATTTTGAAAAGCATTTTGGCGTGAGCCATGGATCCGAGCACATCAAAAGGAGCCAAAATCAAATCAAATTCCGGATCTCTTCCTATCGTGAATTCTTCTACTTCCTTTTTATTGCCACTGGCTTTCTGCCAAATCTTCATTTTGCTGTTTATTTTATAAGCTGTACGTATTTTTCTAAAAGAAGTAAGTAGCCTAACACTCCTTTTTCTATCTCCTCGATATAAATGAACTCATCTGCAGAGTGAGATCTTGCAGAATCACCGGGTCCGATTTTGATAGATGGGAAGGGGATAAGTGCTTGATCCGAAAGGGTAGGACTTCCAAAAGTTTCTATACCACATTTAATTGCAGCTTTCATAATCGGATGACCGTCCAAAGGACGTGTGCTATTCAATCGAAGTGATCGGGGTGTAAGTTTGGCATGCAATCCCACTTGGAGCTCCTCTATGGCTTCCTCCAGAGTGTAAGCGTCAGTCACCCTCACATCGAGAGTATAAGTACACTTATCTGGGACGACATTATGTTGTTTTCCTGCGGAAATAATTGTGGCAGATACTTTGGTTTCTCCTAGGTAGTGAGATTGCCTTTTAAATTTAAAATCCCTGATTTTCAGAATATCTTCCATCGCGAGATAAATGGCATTAACCCCTTCGTCTCGGGCAGCATGGCCTGGTTTACCGGTTACTTCTGCATCTATCACGACCAATCCCTTTTCCGCCAAAGCCATTTTCATCTGGGTAGGTTCGCCGACTATAGCAAGATCGGCTGGTTTTAGTTTTTTGACCAGCATTTCCATTCCCTTTTTGCCAGAAATCTCCTCTTCTGCAGAGGCTATAAAGACCAAATTGAACGGTAGTTCTTCTTTCCAAAGATGGAGAAAGGTTGCTAATAAGCTTACCAAGCAGCCGCCTGCATCATTTGAACCAAGACCAAAAAGTTTTCCGTCCTCTATATCTGGAGAAAATGGTTTTCTGGTATACCCATTATTTGGATATACGGTATCATGATGAGAATTCAGCCAAATATCGGGTTTTTGGGGATCATAATTTTTCTGATACACCACGATATTATTTCCAAAACGGTTGATATCTGCTCCATTTTGAATTAAAAATCGGCTCAAAATAGTTGCCGTTTCTTCTTCCTGCTTGGAAATGGAAGGGGTGGCAATTAGCTCCTTCAACAGATCAATGCAGTCGGAAACAATCTCTTCATTGTACTTCATAAACTCTTAGTATAAATCGTAGCGATGTTTTTCAATTATAGTCCCGGAGAGCTTTCCTTTGGTAGAAAGGATAAGATTTTCAGCCTTTCCTATCCAAACATGGTGAACTCCTTTCTGTAGCGCTTCGAAAGCATTGTCAAGTTTGGGAATCATACCTGAATGGATGACATTCTCTTTCCTGAGTTCAGCATAAATATCCTCATTGATGAGCGGTATGATTGAATTTTCATTTCGCTCATCGACCAAGACCCCGCTTTTGTTGAAGCAATAATACAGGTTGACTTGATGCTTTTTAGCCAAATTTGTAGCGATAGCAGAAGCAATGCTGTCCGCGTTGGTATTTAATAATTGTCCCGTTTTATCATGTGTAATGGCGCAGAAAACGGGTACGATATCTTCCTGCAGTATGTATGAAAGCAGATGTGAATTCACTTCCTTTATGTCTCCTACAAAGCCATAGTCTATTTCTTTGACGGGTCGTTTTTCAGACTGGATTGCATTCCCGTCAGCCCCAGTCATTCCCATCGAGTTAACACCTCGAGCTTGAAGCTTAGCGACAATATTTTTATTGATTAGCCCGGCGTAGACCATGGTCACAATGTCCAATGTATCTTGGTCGGTGATTCTACGTCCATCGACCATTTCCGGCATGACTCCAAGCGACTCACCAAATTTAGAAGCCATCACACCACCTCCGTGAACGAGGATTTTTTTACCAGGGAATTTGGCAAATTGGTCCAAAAATTCTTCCAGTTTTTCAGGGTGGTCAATGACATTTCCGCCGATTTTGATCACTGAGATTTTCATGGTTTCTATAATTTAAAAATCATCCAATGATTTTGCTTAAAACAGCCTGTGCTGCATAGATTCTGTTTTCGGCCTGCCGCTGAACTAGCGATCGATCACTATCCAATATTTCGTCTGATAATTCTAAGTTCCTTCGCACTGGCAAGCAATGCATTACTTTCGCATCAGGTGCTTTGCTGAGGTGTGCTTCAGTCAGCATCCAACTGGGATCTGTAGAGTGGATTTTTCCGTAATCATTAAAAGATGACCAGTTTTTAACATACACAAAATCAGCGTCTTGAAGTGCCTTGCTTTGATCATATTCTAAAGTGGCTCCTTTTGTAAATTTCTCATCCAACTCATAGCCCTCTGGATGGGTAATCGTCAAGTCGTACTCCATTCCCGAAGCCCATTCGGCGAAGCTATTAGCTACTGCATGAGGTATAGCTTTGATATGGGGAGCCCAGGTCAAAACGACTTTTGGTCTTTTACTGGATGGGGTATTTTCCTTCATGGTAATCATATCTGCCAGACTCTGAAGAGGATGGCGGATTGCGGATTCCAAGCTAACGATTGGAATACCGGAATGACGGATAAATTGATTCAATACAAAGTCCTCAGTGTCCTCATTTTTTTGTGTTAGAGTAGGGAATGCCCTGATGGCCAAAACATCAAAATAGGTATCCAACACACCGGCAGCATCCTTAATGTGCTCGACGGTGCCTTTATTCATCACTTCGCCATCTTTCATTTCCAATGCCCAACCTTCCTTGTCCATATTCAAGACAATTGCCTCCATACCGAGATTTTGAGTAGCTATTTGGGTACTGACCCGAGTACGGAGAGATGGGTTTAGAAAAATGCAGCCTACACGCTTGCCTATCCCTTTACCAATATCCTTTCGGGGATCATTTTTATAGGATTTTGCAAGGTCTATGAGTTCTTGTCCAAGCGCTAAAGACTCAAATTGAGTAAAATTCTTCATAGTCTGAAAGGCCTATTTGGCCAAAATTTCTCGAATTGCTGTGATAAACGAATTTAATTGATTCCATTCAACTGACAAGGGAGGAAGCAAACGAATCGTCTGCTTTTTTGCTGCAGAACCTGTGAATATTTGGTATTTGTTTACTAATTCCGAACGAACTGGTCCCGCTTCTCGGTCAAGATCTATCCCGATCATAAGCCCTTTTCCCCGTACTTCCTGGATTTGTGGAATAGTTCGAAGCTCTGAAATAAGGCGTTCCCCAAGTTCATTTGCACGCTCTTGAAGCTTCTCTTTTTCAAGCACTTCCAAAACGGCTAATCCAGCTGCGCAAGCCAGATGATTTCCTCCAAAAGTCGTTCCTAGTAGGCCATAACTCGCTTCAAATTCTGGCGAAATCAAAAGTCCTCCAATTGGGAAACCATTGCCCATCCCTTTGGCCATGGTAATCAAATCGGGCATCAAGCCATCTACCCATTGATGTGCAAAAAACCTTCCCGTCCGACTAAAGCCTGATTGCACTTCATCCAAAATAAGCTTAGCTCCATATTTTTTACAGAGTCTTTCAAGACCCAAAAGAAAGTCTGTCTCCGGCACCTGAATACCTCCCACACCTTGAATTCCTTCGATAATGACTCCGGCTATTTGTTCATGCGCTAGTGTTTTCTCTGTTTCTTCCAAATCCCCAAAAGGAAGAATATGGAAATCTGAACGGGCATTAGATGGGGCAATGATTTTTGGATTATCTGTCAAGGCAACTGCACCTGATGTCCTTCCATGAAATGCTCCTTTAAAGGCAATGAAACCAGGTTTTCCAGTTGCAAATGATGCCATTTTGATGGCGTTTTCATTTGCCTCAGCTCCGGAGTTACAAAGGAAAAGCTGATAATTATGCAAACAGGAAAGCTCTCCCAGTTTATTTGCGTATTCTTTCTGTATGGGGATCTGAACCGAGTTGGAGTAAAATGCAATAGAATCAAGCTGATCTTTGATTCGCTTGACAAAATGCGGATGCGTATGCCCAATTGAAATCACCGCATGACCACCGTACAGATCCAAGTATTCCCGACCTTGATCATCCCAAAGTTTACACCCTTCCGCCTTCTGAATAGTGATGGGAATCAAGGGATATACATCAAATAGCTTCATTTTTATTTCAAAATTTTAAAGGGTGATGAGATCGGTTTTTGAAATTCGATTCAAGAAGTTAAAATGCAATTGACTTAAGATTCAACCCTGTCTTTTCATCCAGACCAAAAGCTAGATTATAGTTTTGAACGGCTTGTCCTGAGGCACCTTTTAGGAGGTTGTCGATAGCTGAATAAATCACTAATTGTCCGGCTTCTTTTTGTAAATAAACCAGACATTTATTGGTATTGACCACTTGCTTTAGGTCAATGTCATGGTCTGCGACATGGGTGAAAGCAGCATTTTTGTAAAATTCCTGATACAAGGCTTTTGCTTCTTCCAAACTACCCTCAAAAGGAAAATAAGAAGTAATCCAGATTCCCCTAGCAAAATTGCCGCGATAAGGAACAAACAGCAGATCTGAATCGAAATCAGCATTTGTTTGAATGAAGGTTTGCTTGATCTCTTTCAGGTGTTGATGTGTGAAGAGTTTGTAAACCGAAATATTGCTTAATCTGTAGCTGAAATGGGAGGTTTCGGCCAGTTTCTTTCCTGCACCAGTACTCCCGGTAATTCCATTGATATGAATGGAACCCTTCACTAAGCCATTTAATACAGCCGGCAAAAGCGCCAATTGAATCCCTGTCGCAAAGCAACCGGGATTGGCAATTCTTTTAGCGCTTTTGATCTTCTCCCGATTGACTTCAGGAAGCCCATAAATGAATCCATCTGATTCATCCCTGAAATCCGTGGAAAGGTCAATGATGACTGTTTTGAGATCAAAAGAATGCTGATCTAAAAAAGAGCATGTTTGTCCGTGAGGCAAGCCTAAAAAAACTGCATCTAGACCGGAAGTTTCTACCTGATCAGTAAAATACAAGTCACAATCTCCGATCAAGTCCGGATGCACCTCGCTTACATGCTTTCCTACTTGACTGTTCGAATGGATATAGACCAGTTCACAGTTTGGGTGATGTACCAAAAGACGGATTAATTCACCTCCTGTGTAGCCTGCCGCACCAATGATAGCTGTTTTAATCATTTTCTTGTTGGTTGACCTGATGGAAGATGGCTGTTTGATTTCCTAAAATTCGAGTAAAGCCCTTGACATCTTCTGCTGTGTATCCCTTGTTCATCTCCCCATAGCTTCCAAATTTCGATGCCATCAAATCATGGGCTGAAGCAATTCCCAAAAGGGTAAAGTGCTTAACATCCAGTCTCACGAAGACATCTCCAGAAACAAACTCCTGAGTAGATTGAAGGAAAGCCTCTAGGTTTCGCATTACAGGATCGAGATAATGCCCCTCATGTAGGTGATTTCCGTAAAATTCAGCCTGTTGATTTTTCCAGAAAAGTTGCCACTTGGTAAGGGTATGCTTTTCTAGCAACTGATGTGCTTTGATGATGATGATCGGTGCTGCGGCCTCAAAACCCACTCGTCCTTTGATTCCGATGATCGTATCTCCGACGTGAATATCCCGACCGATTCCAAACGGGCCGGCGATCTCCTGAAGCTTCTGAATGGCTTCTACCGGATTATCAAAAACCTCATTATCAATACCTTTCAATTCTCCTTGAACAAAGGTCAATTTCACTTCTTTAGCCTCTTTCTCAGTTATTTGAGTAGGCCAGGCTTCTTCGGGTAAATATCCCAAGGAAGAAAGAGTTTCTTTTCCACCCACGGAAGTACCCCAGATACCTTTATTTATGGAATATGCGGCCTTTTCGAAATTCATTTCCACCCCATGCTTTTTCAGATATTCGATCTCCTCCTGTCGGGAGAGCTTTAAGTCACGAATTGGGGTGATGATTTCAATATCCGGGATAATGGTCTGAAAGATCATATCAAATCGGACCTGATCATTTCCCGCACCGGTTGAGCCATGAGCTACCGCTTTTGCTCCGATGGATTTGGCATAGTCAGCCAGTGATTTTGCCTGCAGGATTCGTTCGGCAGATACGGATAGGGGATAAGTCCCATTTTTCAAGACGTTACCAAAAGTCAGGTATTTCAAAACCTGCTGATAGTAAGTATCTACCACATCCAAGATGGTAAAAGATGCGATTCCGAGACTTTTTGCTCGGGACTCGATGGACTTTAATTCTTCTTCGGAAAATCCGCCTGTATTGACCAAAACAGCATGTACCTCATAACCCAAATCTTTGGATAAATGGAGTGCACAAAAGGTGGTATCGAGGCCGCCACTATAGGCTAAAACAATTTTTTGCATCTATTCTTGAATTTTAAATAAATAAACTGAGAAAGGATTTGGCTGACTTGCCAAGTTTAAGAAACACGAACTTTTTCAATCGAACCCAGCGATCAAACAACTTGATACGTTTATTAAAATCTTTACGAAGGGCCATTTCTGCCAATTTGTTTTTGGGAGCATTGGGATCGTAAAGCATCGCCGTACAGAGGCAGTTTTGCCTTGATTTGGACATCAAAATTTCATAATTGACACAGCTCTGACAGCCTTTCCAGAATTCATTATCGTCCGTAAGATCTGCGTAAGAAACAGGAATGTATCCCAGTTCAGAGTTGATTTTCATCACAGCAGGCCCGGTGGTTAAGCCAAATATTTTCGAATCCGGATATTTAAGCCGGCTAAGCTTGAATATTTCCTGCTTGATTTTTCTTGCCAAGCCGTACTTTCGGAATTCTGGGGAAACGATCAAACCGGAATTGGCCACATATTTCCCATGTCCCCAAGCCTCAATATAGCAAAAGCCTGCCCAGCGACCATCTCCTGTCAATGCGATGATGGCCTTTCCCTCTTCTATTTTGGTTTGGACGTATTCGATACTACGTTTGGCAATACCCGTGCCCCGAGCTTTAGCCGAGTTGGCCATCTCATCGGTGATTTGCTGAGCAAATGATTTGTGACTGACATCAGCCACTAATATTTTAAAGGTGATTTCTTCCATATTAGGTGGAGAAATGAATTACTGCGTTGCAGAAATGAATAAATCAGGAAAGGAAAGGACAAAAGGAAATCTCCCGCGTAGGGAAATTGAAAATATGGCAGGGTCAAACCCTAAAAAAGTACCTTCGCCTCCTAACTGGAGAAAAATTAACAGCAGGACATCCTACCACAACAAAAGCTGTCGCGTTGTTCTCGGATATCAATATGTTATTGAAGGAATTCATTTGAGCATGTAAAATTGTAACGATGAAAAAGATATTCCAAAATAAATTCACAAAAATTAATCATTTCAGGCTTTTAGCTGAAAGGAATTTAACCAAACAGTTCAAAAAATTAGAATTCGTAAAATAAACCGAATTTTATTTTGAGCTATATCAAGTCTTTTTACTCATTTTTTTCAAAGCATTGACAAATTGATCCAATTCATCTGTAGTGGTGTAGATGTTTGGAGTGATTCTGCAGCCATGAACACCATTTCCATCGATTGCAACGGTGAAGATTTTAAATTCATCCATCAAGCGTTTGGCCATATCTCCGGGTTTTACTTTTTCCAAACCCACATTGGCGATGGCACAGGATCGAAAAGGCTCGATGGGTGTATTGACGTTGATTCCTTCGATTTCTCTGACCTGATCTGACCAATAGCGCTGAATAAACCGTAGCCGGTCTTCTTTCCGCTTTGCACCGATTTTTTCATGAAATTCAATGGCATTTATCACTGCAAGGTCGGTAGCTACGGGATGTGTACCTGTATGGTTGAGATTGTAAATTCCAGGCCGGTCTAATTGATAAGGCGCGAGTAAGGGACGAATTTGATCTGCTTTCCCCTTTTTGACAAACAATAATCCAGCACCAAGCGGTACACTCAGCCACTTGTGAAGACTTGATCCATAATAGTCACAATCCAAATCTTTCATTTTGAAAGTGAAATGCCCCACCGCATGTGCACCATCCACCATCACTTCCACTCCATGACGATGGGCCATATCACAGATTTTCCGTACAGGCAAGATATGACCCGTGATATTGACAATGTGGGGAACCATGATCAGTCTAGTCTTGCTGGTAATGGCATTCTCATAGACCGCTACGATCTCCTCATCTGATTCTGGATGCATCGGAATATCTATCTTTTTGAGATGGACTCCATGTCTTCGATGGGCTAGTTCAAACATAGTCAGCATACTCCCATAATCCTGATTTGACATGATAGCCTCATCTCCTCTGTTCCACGGATACCCTGCAATAATAAGATCTAATGATTCGGTGGTATTCCGAGTGATGGCTATTTCCTCTGGATCTGCTCCAACCAATTCGGCTAGTTTGGCTGCTGAATTGGCCTTATTATCCCATTGTACCGTCCGCATGTAATAAGAACCTTGATAATTCACTTCACGGATATGTTCGATGTATTTCTCGAGTGTTTCCTGGGGTAAAAAACAATAGTATCCATTTTCCAAATTGATATAATCTGGCTTGAGTTTGTAGCCTTTTCGGATTTGATCCCAAATATCATCCGAGTCAAAGTCAATACCTGATAAATTATGAGCTTCTGCCTGACTTTTCAGAGGTCCTGCGAAAGTTCCCAAACCTAGGCTTGCAAGAGCTTTGATAAATGTTCTTTTCTTCATAGCATCAAAGGATATAGGTTAAAATCCACACGATCAAAAGCAAAATGGCCACCCAAGTGATCCAAGGGGAACGTTTCGGGAACTCAAATTTGCAAATAGGGCAAATAGCTGCCTTGGCATCAATTTCCATGGCACAGGATGGACATTCTTTTGTTTTCAAAATTCAGTGAACTCTTTTAAGGATTTGATCATTTCTCCCATAAGTAAATCAAAAGTCTATGAAAATTGAAATTTGGTCGGATGTAGTTTGTCCTTTTTGCTACATCGGCAAGCGAAAACTCGAAAAAGCACTGGATAAATTTCCCTTGAAAGATCAGGTCGAAATCGAATGGAAGAGCTTTCAGCTAAATCCAGAAGAGAAAACCAACCCATCGATAAATACTTTAGAGCATTTGGCACAGTCAAAGGGATGGTCCATGGATCAAACCAGAGAAATCACCTCAAATGTGGTGGAAATGGCCAAAGAGCATGGCTTGGAATTTGACTTTGAGAAGGCAAAGGTGGCAAATACCAAAAACGCTCACCGACTCATTCATTTTGCAAAACAGCAAGGGAAAGGCGGAGAAATGAAGGAACGCTTACTAAAAGCCTATTTCAGTGATGGAGAAAATGTGGATGATCCGAATACGCTGATAAAGCTTGGAGCAGAAATCGGTTTGAAGGAATCCGAAATCAAATCAATGCTAGCGTCCAATCAATTTGATGATGCTGTGGATCAGGATATTTATGAATCCCGATTAATAGGTGTTAGAGGAGTTCCTTTTTTCGTTTTAGATCGAAAATTCGGAATTTCCGGAGCACAGCCTGACGAAGTATTTGAGGAAACCATAGAAAAAGCATGGTCCGAATTCGCAAAAAACAACTCTATTTTCGAGGTAAAGTCCGCTGAGAATGGAGAAAGCTGTGATGTAGACGGGAATTGCTAAATAGAGATGGAAGTAGGAAGCTTGAAGTAGGAAGACCTTCTCACTTCATGCTTCCCACTTCTAGCTTCCGGCTTTAAATTACCAAACTCCACGAGTTTTCATCTGAAGCGTGTAGACTGCATCCATTGCGGTGATAAACAAGGTTTTTCTATCTAAGGCGGCAAAAGTGACGTTGGCAGTCCATTTTGCGGGAACCGGGATGTGAGCTATTTTTTCGCCTTTCGAGCTAAAAACAGTCACTCCGTCTCCTGTGAGGTAAATATTTCCTCGATTATCGATCGTCATTCCGTCTGATCCCATTTCGCAGAAAAGCTCCTTATTGATCAAATAACCATCTTCCCGGATTTCGTAGCGGTAGGTTTTACTATCTCCGATATCTGCAACATAGAGGTATTTACCATCTGGTGTACCTATTATTCCATTAGGCTTGACTAGATCTTCTGCTACCCGGAAAAACTCCGCTCCATCCTCAGACAAGAAATAGACATGCTCTCCATCTTGTTCCAATTCATTGCCTCGGATTCCTTCCCAGTAAGGCCTTACATAAAGAGGATCCGTAAAATACATTCCTCCCTTTGGTCGCACCCAGACATCATTTGGACCATTTAATTTTTTGCCTCTAAAGTTTTCGACCAAAACCGTTTCATTTCCCTTTGAATCCAAAGCCCAAAGCTGATTTTGCTCATCTGCACAGGAGATGAGTGTCCCATCAAGTTTGAAATACATGCCATTGGATCGTCCGGCATTTTCCTTGAACACCGAAACTTCTCCGGAAATCGCGTTCCAGACGTGGATTCGGTCATTGGGTTGGTCTGTAAAATACACATCGCCCACGCGACTGACAGCAGGTCCTTCGGTAAAGGAAAATCCATCTTGGACTTTCACCAGTTCGGCGCCCTTGACGATGATTCCTTTTTTATCTTCAATTTGCGACATAGCTGTTTGGGATAAAATACTCGCTACCAGAGCGAGTAGTAATTTTTTATTGATCATAGGTTTATTGGTTTCTCTCCATTACTAAAATTAGCACTTCTAGGTCTTCACTGTAAGCCATCCGTGAAATATTTTGATGAGATGAAAGCTTGATTTCAGCAAGTTTGGACCATGTATTTTCATTTATTCTCCTCATAAAAATCTCATTTCCTCGTGCCATCAAAATGTTTTTTTTATCAACCCAGATAAAATCTTCTGAGCCAGCCAAGCCAAGCCCTAGTTCGGATTTTCGATTGGTTTTTAAATCAAAAGCCCGTAATTCCAAGGCAACACCATCTGGTTTTGTCTGCACATCTTCTTTGGAAAGATAGGTGATTTCTGAGGTTTTTGGCCTTTGCTTTACTGATCTGCCGATATTCTGATCCATTGATACGAGATCTCCTCGACCTCTAGCATAAATCAATGAATTAGGCTCTCCTAAAACAAACATCGCGGCCTTATTGTCATACCAGTCATAATAGCCCACAGGCTCGATATCATCATAGAGTAACTCCGGCTCACTAAGGTTGATAGGGTAAAGCCAAAGCCGCTGAGCACCTTCGGGCTCAACTACGACCGCTGCTATGTATTGCTTGCAATCCGTAATGGATGGGGAATATTCGCTTCGATCAGCAGTTTTGGTAAGATTGGTGAAGTTCCTTGTTGAAAAATTATAGAGAATAATATCGTGATTTCCTTGATCATCAGCTGCCGAAAAAACTAATTCCTGATCATTGATGAAATTTGGTTGATTGTCATAGCCAACTCTATCTGTCAATGGTTTAGCTGTTTCTGCGAGAATTTCAAGGTTTTTACCCTTTCCTTTGGTATCCACTCGAATCAAATCAAAGCTTCCCTGCGCAAATAGCTGCAAGGAAAATAGGAACAGAAAACAGAGATTGGCAGTAATCTTCTTCAGCATAATTGACTGGTTTGTGCAACCAAAATACAAAATCAAGGTTAGATTGCTGTGGACAAATTGAAGCTTTACAACAATCAGAATTTTGATCAACTCCGACAAAGACAAGATCCCCTTGCAGATCAGGCAGTTGAGGACTTGGTAGCAAATCCAAAGTTGATTGATGTAATCAATTCCTGGGATATGATTCCTGATCAATTGAGCCTTGATTTCAGTCCGAGGGTGAGAAATTTCCTTCAGTTTTATTTTGATAAACAATCACTTGGAGAAACTTCAGTTCTTCAAAATGGGCAGGATTTTTTCGCTAAAAATGGAGATATCTATCTAGGTCTTTTAGGTTTTTATTCGTTGCCCTACTGCTATGCTTTTGGAGATGGGGCAGAGGTCTTGGTCAGATCAAAGCGGATCGTACAGGATATCGGAAAGCGGCTGGCAGAGACTGGCGTTTTTGTGATGGACATTTTCCGGCCCAATTCCTTTATTTATGATTCTCGGGCCTACTTAACTTGCGCGAAAGTCCGGTTGATTCATGCTTTTAGCAGGTATTTTATCCAAAAATATGCATGGGACTGGGACCCAAAGTTTGGAAAAGCTATCAATCAGGAGGATATGCTTGGAACTAATCTGGCCTTCAGCATGATAGTGCTTCGCGGAATGATCAAAATGGGCAGGAATATCTCAGAATCGGATTTTGAGGCTGTTTTGCAGTATTGGAAATGGATAGGGGAGTTGATCGGAGTGGATACTAGTTTTTGGCCAGAAAATTCCAAGGAAGCGTTTGAGTTGGATCGACTGATCCGGAAAAGACATCTAAAAAGCACAGAAGCAGGAAAAACCTTGATAGGTGCTCTCGGTGGCTACTATAAAGGAAACATTCCTGATGCCCTCATCCGGCAGCAAGTTGATGGATTATTTTATTTTTTCCTTGGAAAAGAAGCCTCCAATGCACTTGGAATTAAAAGCACAAATGCACTTCCTGGAAATTTGGTTGATCTTGTTTTTCGCTTTTCAGGATTGAAAAATTACGGCTCGAAGAAAAGCTATGAAAGCTTTCGCAGAATGATGGAAATTCAACAAAAAGAACAATTTGGTGAAGTCATAAAACTGAACTTACCTCAAGTTGTCCGTTCATAATCGGACACATTTTTGTACGTTTATCAATCATTTTAATCGTTCAACCCCCTCTTTTTGCCGAAAAACATGCATTTTGGGCATTGGCACCCTTTTCGTATTCTTACTGGCATGAAAGCAATCATCATGAAACTTCAGAAGCTTCCATTGGAGCTGATCTTTTGGATCGGAAGTTTGCTTGCAATTCTCACGATTGACCCTTGGGCAGCGAATCACTTTTCGCTCTGTCCGCTGGAAAATCTCGGGTTCAGTTGGTGTCCTGGTTGCGGTTTAGGCCGGGCCATGAACTTATTGGCACGAGGAGAATTCCAGGCATCTTGGGAAATGCATCCCTTGGCGACTTTGGCGTATCTGGTGATTATTTCTAGAATTTGGAATTTGATAAGCAACTTAAAAACAACACACAACTATGGCTAATGTATTAAGACACCTGCCCGAACTCGAAGGAATGGAATTGGGCTACATTCAAGGATTGATGAAAAATATGGATGACGATCAAGCATCTCTTTTTGCACAGGTTTACCGTGCGAGAAGAAAAGACGCTCAAATGATCCTAATCTTGACCTTAATCGGTTTCTTTGGATTTGCAGGTTTGCATAGATTCATCTTGGGACAAATCGGCTTAGGTATTTTATATATTTTGACTGTCGGATTGTGCTTTATCGGTACGATCGTGGATTTGGTCAACTACAAGAGCCTAGCTTATGAATACAACGTCAAGATGGCGCATGAAACCTTGGCAATGCTTTCCAATCAATATCCTTCTCCTATGGATGGAAATAACGGAAACTCATAAATTGTATACCAATAACCACTAGCAAGAGAGGCTGTCCCAAAAGTAAAGCTTGTCACATTTAGCGAAGTCGAAATGTCTTCCAACATACCGGAAATGGCCTTCGACTCCGCTCAGGCTGACAAACAAACGGTTTATGAGACAGCCATTTTTTTGTTACCAATCATCTTCTGTTCCCAAATCCTTCTTCGGTTTTTGAAGTGTTTCTTCAAAAAAGTCTTCCCCTTCATCAGAAAGTAAAAGGTGAAATCCCATCAATAGTTCTGAAATTGCTTGTAATTCCTCAAACGAGGCTTGCTGCACATGGAAGGGAAGCTGGACAAGGTTTGAATCTTTTTTTGAAAATGGGGGAGAAACCTCCGCATCAAAGAGATAGGGCCAAAGGGTTTTTCCACAGGCTATTCCCCATCGATCTACGGCTACCTGACCTGCATAGACTTCTAGCCTTTCATTAATTTCATTAAAAAATCGCTCGGTTTCAGCTAATCTGATTCTTGATCCTGCTCTAGACTTTCCTTTGGTTTTCAAATGTTTAACCTGTGATTTACCTTGTTTTTTCCGAACCATATAGGCTCGAAATATTTTGTGATCAATCAATTGACGATTTTCAATTAGCCCTGTAAATGCTTGCCCGGCTCTAATTCCAACCAATGCTATGGCTGATTTGGATTGAAGAACGAGTTGGTCATTTTGCCAATTGTGGTCCCAAGGCAGAAATATCTTGGCAAACCATTTATTTTGCATTCCCAACTCGAGTTGGTGCTTTTTTTGATTGTATTGAAAATCCAGATTTTCCTTTTTGGACTTTTTCAATAACTCCTCAAAAGTCGTAAAATCAATATTTTGGGTATTGGGAATATGCATACAATTAGATCCAAAAAAGGATTTCTGCAAATAAACAAATAACTATGGACGAAGAAATAGAAAACCTCTTTCAGCGAATGCTTGACCCCGAGGAAGCAGAGGCTTATAATTTTGCTGATAAACTTGGGCTTAAAGCTACCGAAGAAGTCAAAGATAAGTTGATCGAATTAGTGCTTTCTGATGACTGGGAAGCTGCCTATCTGGCTTGTAGAGCTTTGTCTAAAACGCATTGGAACGAGGAATCACTGGATGCGATTTTTAAGGCTATCCGTGATCGAAAAAATAAGCAGCAGCAGGGAGCTTTTGTACAGATTTTAGAAGAATTCGACCTGAGCCAGCGTTTTGTTGATGTTTTCCGAGTGTACTTATTTGGAAATTTCAAAGCTTCCACCTTGGCAAAGGAATATTTGGATAGCGTGGAATTCGATATTTCGCCAAGAACCATTCGAAAAGCAGAGAAGCACTGGAATCACTACCTCCACAACCCAGAAGATCCTGATAGTCTTTCCATTAAAAAATCTGAGATTGAGCCTATGTTATTGGAAATGAGAGAATTATTTTCTGATTGAGTACAACTTTTGAGACTTTTTGAAGTTAATATTCATATGAAATCGACACGATTAAAAATCATCATTAAACTAACAGGGAAATTATTATTTTAATCGTCAAAGATTCCATGTGACCTTTGAAAATCAAATTATACACACATGAGAAAGCGAGACGTCATTGGATTTCATAATCAATTTCTGAGCGATTTTGGCTTTAAATTTCATCCTAACCACTTGCTGTTTTTCAAAGATTTTGATCATGGGCAGCAAGTGGTTTTTATTCATTATTCTGAATATCCAGATGTGAGCTATTTAGAATATAATTTGGGGGTAAGAATTCATCAGGTTGAGGAAATCATCCATAAATTTCTCCCAAGCTTAAGTGATTATTCCCGTCGATCTATTACTCTTATCCAAAGTCCTGACAAAATAGGGAAGGAGCTACCTAAGCGTTTTGTCTTAAACTCAAATTCACAGCTGGCTCAATCAATTATGGCTGCAGAGAAGTTTTTTGTGGGTCATGGATTTCATTGGATGGACGAAATGATCATTCCGGAAAATCTTGAAAAAGCTTTCGCAGATAGAAAAGAAAAAGTGTTTAGGACACAAAACTTTGTGTATTACGTTTTTCGTGGGGTAACCTTGGCTAGAATCTACAATCCAAATGATTATCCGGTTTTACGGGATATTTACTTAGAGGAAATTAAGAAGACGGGCATGACTCCATTTACTATCGCCTCATTCCTGCAGCTTTTAGATTTCCTCGACCGTTTGGAAGATTAATCTCTTTTCTTTTTCACACCCCTAACTGCCTCCGCTTCTAGGGGATTTTCAGGCCACTCGTGTTTGGGATACCTTCTTTTCAGGTCTTTTCTCACTTCAAAATAGCCATTTGACCAAAAGCTTTTTAAATCTTGAGTCAATTGCACTGGCTTAAAGCCCGGTGAAAGCATTTCAAGAAGTAAAGCATTTTTCCCCTGATTTATCCTTGGAGTCTCTATCAAACCAAAAAGCTCCTGCAATCTTACGGATAGTCGAGGTTGCATACCTTCTTCTTGGTATTCAATTTTAATCTTGCTTCCTGAGGGCACTTCTATTTTTTCTGGAGCAAGTTGTCCTAGCATTTGCTGCTGCTCAAAGGAAAGAGAATGGAGTAGTATATCTTTTAAATTAAGCTTTTTGAGATCATCATTTTTTGAAATATCTATCAAATAGGGAGATAGCCAATCAGGTGCATTTTTACAGAGGTTTTGAACCGACCAATCCGGCCAGGATGAATCATTATTCCAATTTCTAATCGATTGTACCCGGTAAATTAGCTGTAGGGTTTCCTCATTCCAATCTAATAAATACTGGCCATCTTCCTGAATAGCCCTAACAATGGCTTCCTTGGCTAATCCGGGATTGAATGCTTTGAGTGGTCTTTTTCCCAAAATAATCGCCCCAATTCGGACTTCGGTCTCCGCAATAAGTCCACCCTTTTTTCGGTCCCATTCTAAAACCTCCCGAGTCTTAAGCATGGGTGCAAGATCTTTTGGGTTCAAAGGAGCTGCTAACCATATTTTACCCATTCCTTCTCTCGCATCTACCTGGGCCACGGCCAGCCAAGATTCATGAGCCAAGTCATCTCGGTGACCAATTTGAGCAATTTTACCATTCGCCAATTGAAACTGAGCATTGTTTCCAGGACGTGCTGCGGCGATTCGTTCTGGGTAGGCATACGCTAGCAAAAGTCCTGTTGCCCAAGGATCTACCGGCGAATTTTCTGGCGTAACCTGAAAGATTTTCCTGTATTGTGCAGCTACCTTTTCTATTTTTTTGATTCGGGATATGCTTACTCCACGATCTCTATACCTCCTCAGAGCTTCCACGCGCAAATTGATATCTACTCCCGCATCAGCCCCTAAAGGATCTCGCTCCTCCAGGATAGCAGCCACATCCGTAGCCAACTCCAACAGTCCATTTTCTTTCGCATAAAGCAGCATATGGGCTATTCTTGGCTGTAGGGGTAAGGCCTGAATGCCTTTTCCATGGGCTGTAATCTGACCATTTTCAATCGCTTCGATCGCCTCCAACACCTTTTCGGATTGTGCAATGCTAGCTTTTGGTGGGGGAGTAAGCCAAGCCATTTCTTGAATACTATCTTTGCCCCAGGCTATCATGTCCAATACCATTCCGGTCAGGTCAGCCTCCAACAGCTCAGGAGTTCTAAAATCTGCCAATTGACTCTGAATACCTTTATTCCAAAGCCGGTAGGAGTGGCCTGAAGAAAGCCTTCCGGCTCTTCCACTTCTTTGATCTGCTGAATCCTTACTGATTCTATGCAAAACCAAACGAGAAAGACCTGAACGCGGGTCAAATTTATTTGATTTGGCAAATCCTGAATCTACTACCACCCGAATGCCTTCTATGGTTAGTGAGGTTTCGGCTATATCCGTGGACAAGACTATCTTCCTTTTTCCCTGTGGATTGGGTAAAATAGCTCTTTGCTGATCGGCAGGAGCTAGCTGTCCATAAAGTGGTAAAATAAGGTCATCTGGCAAAGCCGATCTAAGAATGGATTGAGCTTTTCTTATTTCTCCCTGACCAGGTAAGAAAACCAAAAAATCTCCTTCATGCTTTTCAGTCAAAGGAATGATTTGCCTAGCTGTATCCTCTCCGATGGCATATTCATCGATCGTGTTCAAGTAATTAACTTCCACGGGATATTGTCTTCCCTTGCTTTCAAGCACATTCGCGTGGAGTAAAGAGGAAAGTTCCTTCGTATCGATGGTCGCAGACATAAGCAGAATCCTCAAATCAGGTCTAAGTATCTCTTGAATCTCTCTCGCTAGCGCAAGTCCTACTTCAGAAAAGAGATTCCGCTCATGGAATTCATCAAATATCAACAAGCCGACTTCCTCCAATGCATTGTCTTGATGCATCATTCTGGTCAGGATTCCCTCTGTGATGACTTCCAAACGTGTTTTTTCTGAAATCGCTGATTCAAATCTAATTCGATAGCCCACTGTTTCACCCACTTTTTCACCAATCATATCAGCCATTCTAGTTGCAATGGACTTGGTAGCTAGACGTCTAGGTTCGAGCATCAAGGTTTTCTTTCCTTTGAGCCACTCTTCTTCAAGGAGAGCTAAAGGTAAAAGCGTACTCTTTCCCGCACCGGGAGGCGCTTGAATGATTAGGGAATTTTGGCTGGAAAGGTGATTTTTGACCTTAGGGATGATTTCAGATACAGGAAGGTCGAAGGAATCGGGATTAAGAATAATCATGCATCAAAGATATTGAATGACTACTTTTTATGTAGATAAGCATCAAAAAAGAGGAAAATAATTTCAGGTTTTTAAAATTCTTTAGATTAAAATCAGAACTTTAACCAATAGAATCTCAGACTATGAATGCTAATAAAGATATTCGTTGGATCCAGCGTTTTTCAAATTATGTGAAAGCTTTTGAGAAACTAGACCAAGCGATCGAAAAAATAAAATCCGAATATAGGCTGGAGGAAGATGGGAAAATTAGCTCAGATGAGTTTTTAGATGATATCATCAAAGAAGGGATTATTCAACGTTTCGAATATACCCATGAGCTTGCCTGGAATGTGATGAAGGATTACATGAAAGAAGTTGGTGGCATTACAACTATGGGTTCTAAAGATGCAACAAAGGAAGCATTTTCGGCTGGTTTAATTTCGAAAGGAGAAACATGGATGGACATGATCAAGAGTAGGAATAAAACCTCCCATACCTACAATGAAGAAACTGCTGACAGTATTTTTTTGAGTATCATACATGATTATCACCCGCTTTTCGAACACTTCCGAGACAACATGGAAGAAATCAGGAGTGGATCACAAGGAAAACTGTTTTAAAATGGATTTTGGATTGTCTTCATCAGTTATAAAAAAGCTCCAAGCAGAATTTGAATCATTTCCTGAAATAGAAAAAGTGGTTATTTATGGTTCCCGTGCCAAGGGAAATTATAGAGAAGGGTCTGACATTGATTTGACTTTTTTTGGCGAAAGTTTAGACCTGAGAAAACTCCAAAAAATTGAACTGGCTATTGATGATCTCTTCCTTCCCTACAAATTTGATGTCTCCTTATTTAAGCAAATCTCTAATGCAGACTTGATAGATCATATCAATAGGGTAGGGAAAGTCTTTTATGAAAAAGAAAAAACCACTTCAAATTAATCTGAAGTGGCTTTTTTGGGTTAGTTTTTCAATTTATTGAGCGGAAAGTTTTGCTCCTGCTTTTCCGTATTCCCAGCGAACTTCAAATCCGCCATCCTTTACTTCATAGACCAATCGCTCTTCCATTGAGGAAGTTTGCTGAGAAGGTACATTTACTCGAAGGGCGTCTTTTGAGGAATCATAATTGAAGGCTCCCCATTGCTTAGCTTCGGTATTGAAAATGAAGGTAGACTCGTACTCACCTGGGATGATAAAGAAAGCATAGGTTCCAGCAGGAAGCTTCTGACCTTCTACCATAATGTCTTTATCCGTGGTGAAAGTGGTCGCCTCATTGGCACCAGCTCTCCAAACTTGGCCTAGAGGAACCAAATCTCCCCAGATCATACGACCTTTTACAGCAGGAGATGAATAGTTGATGGTGATTTTAGCATCTCCCACAGTTCCTTCAGCGGTACGGGCAGGACTAGGTTTTTCTTGTGCTTGGGCAGCAAAAACAAATGCTCCAAGCATCAGCGCAGAGAAAAGGATTTTTTTAAAGTTCATGGTTATGTGATTTAGTGATAGTGAAATTAAAGGGTTAAGATAATTATATAAAGGTTTGTACTGTCAATTATTAAAAAGGTTTAGGGAATACGCGAATTCCCTAAACCTAAGGAAATTAAACTTTAACCCATGATTGGGATTTATTACTATCGATAATTCGCTCACCGATAATTAGCTCCCTTAACCCATCAGCGAAGGTCGGAAATGATGGCGAATCAGGTTGTTTTCCTTCTCGGACTGCCGCATACACTTCCTTAAACATTTGCTTAGATGTATCAGGAAAGCCTTCATTATGGCCTCCAGGGAAAGAAATCAGGGCTGAAGCTTCTGGGTGAAACAATGCCGGATCTTTCATCAGATGACCATTTGCTGTCTCTCTTTTGCCTATCCAAAGCTCATTAGGTCGCTCTGAATTAAATTCAAAATTAGATTTAGAACCTGCAATTTCGATGTTTAATCGGTTCTTTCGTCCTGCATTGACCTGGGATACAGTGATAGAGCCTTTCGATCCATTATCAAAACGCAATAGCACGGTAGCATGGTCCTCAGTATTGATTGGAACTTCTTCATAATCATCCATGGTAAGCATTTTGCCAGAATAGGTCTCAATGGCTTTCAGAGGCTTCAATCGGGTTTTATGAACCGTAGAGAAGTCAGCTAATACTTCTGTGATTTTCAGCCCTGTCACATATTCAGTGATATCCAATAAGTGGGAACCAATATCGGCAATAGCGCGAGAATCACCGGATTTGTCAGGTTCCAATCTCCAGTTATAGTCTGTCTTTAAAAATAGCCAATCCTGCAAATAGGAACCCATAATACTGTAGACTTCACCCAGTTCTCCTTTTTCTCGCATAGTCTTCATTTGTCTGACCATGGGGTAGTAGCGGAGGTTGAAATGCACGGCATTAACCAGTCCTTTCTCAGCAGCAAGTGCTACCAACTCTTCTGCTTCATCAATTTTTACAGCCAAAGGCTTTTCGCAAATCACATGCTTGCCCGCTTCTAATACAGCCTTGGTTTGTGGATAATGAAGAAAATTAGGAGTACAGATATGGACTACATGAATATCCGAGTCTTTCAGCATCTCTTCAAAAGTGTAAGCTTTAGGAATTCCCAATAAAGCTGCTTTTTCATCGGCTAACTCTTGAGTGACCTCAACCAGGCCAATTACTTCAATATTTGGAATTCTTCTAAGCGCCTCCAAGTGGGCCGGACCGATAAATCCTGTTCCGACGATGGCTGCATTGATTTTTTGAGACATAGGTTTTTAGGTTTTATTTGATGTTAAACAAAGTTTCAAATTAGGAAAAATGCTTAATAATCGAACAAAGAAGTGTATTCATTTATCTTCTAGCTTGACCTTGATTTTTTTTAGCTGGTAATGAAATAGATCGAATGTCTTTTACTCAGAAGGCTTTAGCCACCATTTGCTGTTTTGAGATTGTTCCTCATTGAAATAAAGGAATGAGCCGATCATTGGTGTTCGGACTTTTACATTAAGCTCTTCAGCTTTTGGCAATAGCCGGTCAATGGGATCTGTCCAACTGTGCATAGCTAGTCGAAATGCTCCCCAGTGAATTGGCATGATTTGTTTGGCACGCAAATCCAGACCAGCCTGTGCGGTCTCCTCAGGCATCATGTGGATCTCTTTCCAATTTTCATTGTATTGACCACATTCTAAAAGCGCCAAATCAAAAGGCCCGTATTTATCGCCGATTTCTTGAAAATGAGGTCCATAGCCACCGTCTCCACTGAAATAAATACTTTCTGAGGCTGTAGAAATCACCCAAGATCCCCAGAGCGTACTAAATCGATTGGACAAGCCACGGCCTGAAAAGTGTCTACTTGGAGTAAATGCTACTGCAACTCCTTCATAGGAATCTTCCTCCCACCAATCTAGTTCTTGTATGTTTTCACGAGACACACCCCATCGCTCCAAATGCGCGCCAACTCCCAAGGGGACATAAAACATTCTGGTTTTAGGGATCAGACGTTGTACCGATTCATAATCCAAATGATCGTAATGATCATGAGAAAAGAACACCATATCAATAATCGGCAATTGCTCCACCTCAATGGGTAATTCATCGTAAAACCGATTATTCCCAAGACATGGATGCGGAGCAGGGACATCCCCGAACATCGGATCCAGCAAAATATTTTTTCCGGCTAGCTGAAGCAAAAAGGCCGAATGTCCAAACCAAATAAGTCGAGAATTTTGGGAGGTGATTAAATCCAGTGAATCTACCTTTTGAACAGGTAATTCAAAATCCGGTTGACGAGAAGGATCTGACTTGAAGAATTCAGGTAAGAGTTTGATGGCTTTGGCAAAGCCCATACTCATTTCAGTAGGAATCAGATTTTGAAATTTCCCATCACTATAATGCGGAAGCTTTTCGAATTCTTGAACTTGTTCTTTGCTTGGATTAGCTCCAAACTGTGGATTAAGATTAAGAAAAAGCGCCACAAAAAGAATTAGGCTAAAAACAAAGCCTGCGGGAATTAGAATAATATTTCGAATCACTTTTCTTTTGGATTGAAGAGATTTTATTGACGGGCAAATATTAAACCGATTTTACCTCCAAATAAATCCCAGATAGATTAGTCTCATAAACTGAAAGTGAGTAAAGAAGTTTTCCGATCTTTTTCAGCGTATAATTCCATCAATGGCATTTTCAGCTACTTGATTTTTTGTAACTTACCTAAAAAAAAGAACCATGGCCAGTTTCAATCTTAAAGTAAATGGAAAAAGTCATCAGGTGGATGTAGAAGATGACACTCCCTTGTTGTGGGTGCTTCGTGATCACCTGGGACTAGTAGGTACAAAATTTTCATGTGGTATCGCCCAATGTGGTGCCTGCACTGTTCATCTGAATGGCAATCCTACTTTTTCATGTGTGACGCCCATCTCAAGTGTTGGTAACTCTGAAGTAACGACCATTGAGGGGCTTTCAGAAAACGGTGATCATCCCGTACAAAAAGCATGGGAGGAAGTAGATGTGGCACAATGTGGCTACTGTCAAGGAGGACAGATTATGCAAGCGGTGGCTTTTTTGAAGCAAAATCCTAATCCTAGTATGGAGGAAATTGACAATGCGATGAACAGAAACATTTGTCGCTGTGGTACCTATCACAAGATTCGCGAAGCAGTAGCAGAGGCAGCCAAAAACACGTAATTATGAAAACTGTAAAAAGAGAAAGTAGAAGAGACTTCTTAAAAGCTGCTGGCTTGACTGCTGGTGGATTATTTATAGGATTCAACTGGTCTAGCTGTGATAGCCCGAAGGTCGAGGTTTTGAGTACCGAGCAGGTACTTGCCAATGCAAAAAACTTCAATGCATATCTTTCGATAGCTCCATCCGGAGATGTGGTGATTTATTCCCCTAATCCTGAATTGGGACAAAATATAAAAACCTCTTTTCCTATGGTCGTGGCTGAAGAGCTCGATGCAGACTGGTCAAAAGTCCGAGTTTTGCAGGCCAACCTGGATACGGAAAAATACGATCGCCAACTTACGGGTGGATCAGGAGCCATGCCTCATAGCTGGGAAAGGCTTAGAAAAGCAGGGGCTACAGCAAAGTATGTCTTGGTAGCGGCTGCTGAAAAAGCCTGGAATGTACCCGCTGAGGAGATTAGTGTCGAGAATGGAATCATTTCCCACAAAGGCTCCGGAAAATCTGGTCATTTCGGAGAATTTGTAGGAGAGGCAGCTCAGATGGAGACACCTGAAGAGGTTACTTTAAAGGATAAAAAAGATTTTAAAATCATAGGCACTCCAGTGAAAAATGTGGATGCCCGTGGAATTTATACCGGAAAACCACTCTTTGGATTGGATTTCTACCGAGAGGGAATGAAGCATGCTATGGTACAGCGCGCTCCTTTTGGAATGAAAATCAAATCTGTGGAAGATGGCGCTGCCAGAGCAGTGGCAGGAGTGACCGATGTAGTCACGTTCGGTAATTCTGTAGCAGTGGTAGGGGACTCTACTTGGCCTTTGCTGAAAGCTAAAAAATTGCTTCGAGTAGAATATGAGCCTGACGGAACTGTAGAAAGCACTGCTGACCATGATCGAATATTCCAGGATCTAATTGCCAATGGCAAAGCGGAAGTAAGGAGAGAAGATGGAAATGTTAAATCGGCATTTGCCAATGCGGCAAAAGTGGTGAGCGCAGAATATCAATGTCCATTTTTAGCGCATTCACCTATGGAGCCGGAAAACTTCTTTGCACATGTGCAAGGAGATCGTTGCGAGCTGATTGGTCCTACGCAAACTCCTGATCGAGCTAGACAAACTGCTGCCCAAATTCTTGGAATTCCTGCCGAAAATGTGACGGTAGAAATTACCCGTTTGGGAGGTGGATTTGGCCGAAGACTTCGTGCAGACTTTGTCGAAGAGGCGGTACATATTTCTAAAGCCATCAATGCTCCGGTGAAACTTACCTGGAGTAGAGAAGATGAACTCACTGGAGGAGCTTACAGACCAGCAGTTAGATATCGATTTGAGGCGGCATTGGATGAAGGCGGAACCATGATTGGGTACAAGCTCCGTGGAGTAGGGATGAATGCCGGTAATTCCACTAGGGAGAATAATTTCCCTTCTGGTGCAGTGGATAATTTATTAATTGAAAATATCAATTACGACTCTAGCATCACTACCAATGCTTGGAGAGCTCCAATTACCAACTTCCTGGCCTATGCAGAGCAAAGCTTCTTAGATGAAGTGGCTTTGGAAGCAGGAAAGGATCCGGTGGCATTTAGATTAGAACTACTAGATCGAGCCAAAAATAATCCAGTGGGAAGGCTTGGCTATGATGTTGACAGGATGATCGGGGTAGTTAAGACTGCCGCTGAGAAATCCAATTGGGGTAAAAACTCAAATGTAAAACAGGGCTTTAGTGTTTATTTCTCACATCGATCCTATGTAGCGCAAGTGGCAGATATCGAGATGGAGGGTGGTTCACCTGTTTTGAAGAAGATAACGGCTGTGACCGATTGTGGAATGGTCGTAAATCCTACTGGCGCAAACCATCAGGTTCGAGGAGGAATCGTAGACGGAATGGGGCATGCAATGTATACGAATCTTACCTTTGAAAACGGTGTGCCTAAGCAGCGAAACTACGATTTATACAGATTGATCCGAATGAAGGAAGTTCCGGAAATTGAAACTCACTTCGTAGATTCTGGATATGATCCAACTGGTCTGGGAGAGCCTGCTCTTCCACCTACAGGTGGTGCCATTGCCAACGCCATATTTGCAGCGACAGGTAGAAGACTTCGAAGTCAACCGTTCATTGAGCAAAAGGAATTTTCCGATGTGAAACTTGAAATCCGAAGGTCCTAAAATTGGAAAATTAAAAGATTGAAAAATTTTAAAATTAATCCAATCGAAGCAAAAAGATTAAATGATTAAGCCTCTAGATTTGACTCTAGAGGCTTTTTGTTTTTTGATTGGTAAATACTTTTTTGGAACAGATTAATTACTCAATATTCAGATATTTCAATATGTATATCCGCTTTTACCAGTAGAAAAACTGAATGGCTAAAATTCTGCTAAAATGATAGGTTTATGCAGGCATCGGTCATCGGACATCTGGGTCCTGTCTGCAGAGGCGGATCCGTCTTTTTTAGAAAAGAAAATTAGGCTAATGGCATCTTTACGGACAATCATATATTTCAATTTCTCAATTAATCTTCTCCGCTTCTGCTCTCAAAATCTCATTATCATCAGCCTTTCCATTTGCAATGAATTCAGCAGCTGCTGAAGTTTTCTCTTGACCTTTTTCAAGTAAAACCCGTAAGGCAACCATCACACCGATTCGGGTTCCAACTTTCTTAGCTGCAGTATTGAATAATGGTTCTAATTCATCATATGAAATTTCCTCTGCTAGGGTAGCGATGGAGGATAAGGCGGTTTCCAACTTATCTCCGGAGAAGTTGGTCAACTTCTTACTGATTTGTTGAATCTCGTTCAATGGCTTTTTCTGACCTTGCGGAGAGGAATTTTGATTTTGCTTAGGCTGATTAGCTGGAGCGGGAGGTGTATTTTGCTTAGCCCAGGTATCCTTCAACCCCACCGTTTTATTGAAAACCAGTTTACCATCCTTGGAGTCTGAGTCTAAGGTGAAGTAGCCTAATCGTTGGAATTGATACTTATCATCCATCGTAGCATTGGCCAAGTGAGGTTCCAGAAACGCATTGGATATAACCTTTAATGAATCAGGATTTATGAAATCCAAGAATCCCTTATCCTCATGGCTATCTGGCGCTTCGTCTAGAAACAAACGATCATACTCCCGAACTTCAGCCTGAATAGCATGCTCGATAGAAACCCAATGCAAGGTTCCTTTCACTTTTCGTTGGCTGGCTTCTGTGCCGCTTCCTGATCTTGATTCTGGATCGTATGTACAATGAATTTCCTGAATAACTCCTGATTCATCTTTTACAACTGATTCAGCCTTAATGATATAAGCACTTTTCAAGCGAACTTCATTTCCCAAGGAAAGCCTGAAGAACTTCTTTCCTCCATCTTCTTTAAAATCTTCCCGTTCAATGTATAATTCTCTTGAGAAAGGCACATCATGCGTACCAGAATCAGCCTGCTCTGGATTATTCTCCATCTGAAGAATCTCTGACTTTCCTTCAGGATAATTGGTAATCACCAGTTTTACTGGATTCAAAACACCCATTACCCGGGTAGCAGTTTTATTCAAATCTTCTCGAATGCAAAACTCAAGCAATGACACATCTGTAACATTATCCCGCTTTGAAATGCCTGCTAGATCACTGAATTTCCGAATAGAATCAGGGGTGTATCCTCGTCTTCTTAGACCGGAAATGGTAGGCATTCTAGGGTCATCCCAGCCGGATACAATATTTTTTTGCACCAGCTCCAGAAGCTTGCGCTTGCTCATCACAGTATAGCTTAAGTTGCGACGTGCAAATTCGCGCTGCTTGGGTCTCAATAAGTTTGAGTCATAAATCTGATCCAAATACCAATCATAGAGCTCTCTATGTGCCTTAAATTCCAAGGTACAAAGTGAATGAGAAACCTGCTCTACATAGTCGGACTGGCCATGAGCCCAATCATACATGGGATAGATACACCAATCCGAGCCTGTGCGATGATGGGCTTTGTTGATAATTCGATATAAAATCGGATCACGCATATGCATGTTTGGCGAAGCCATGTCAATTTTTGCACGTAGCAAATAGGATCCCGCAGCAAACTCTCCATTTTTCATTCGTTCAAACAAATCCAAACTTTCTTCAATTGGCCTGTTTCGAAATGGAGAATCCGTTCCAGCGGTAGTCGGAGTTCCTTTTTGTGCAGCAATTTCCTCAGAGGATTGTTGGTCTACGTAGGCCTTTCCTTCCTTGATCAGTTGGATCGCCCAATCATACAATTGCTGAAAGTAATCGGATGAATAGCACTCATTGGCCCACTGAAATCCCAACCAAGCTATATCCCGTTTGATGGCATCGACATACTCCTGCTCTTCTTTTGCTGGGTTGGTGTCGTCAAACCGGAGGTTTACCGGAGCGTTGTATTTTTCTCCCAATCCGAAGTTTAGGCAGATCGAAGCTGCGTGACCGATATGCAAATAGCCATTGGGTTCGGGAGGAAATCGAAAACGAAGTTGATCTTTAGGAAAACCATTTTTCAAGTCTTCCTCGATAATATGTTCTATAAAATTGAGTGATTCGGTAGATTCTTTCATAAGGAAATTTAAGCTGTAAAAATACTTCAATTGGTAGGAAATACAATTAAAATCCACGTAGAGGAATTTCTAAAAAAACAGAAAATTAATCCAGAAATTCTTTGAATTAGTCTAATACCTATTTTCAGGAATACTTTTCTCTCTAAAGATTTTTAAATCTCATCCATTCCTCGCTCTAGCCTCTCTGGACCTTTTACTTTAAGTAATTCTTTTGATCGGTCGATTTCAAATTGTATTACCAATTTTTCAACATTGGTTTCATGAATATCCAGACAGGCATTAAAATGTATTAACTCATATTCCAGGATAAGAGTGCCAGAATCTCCTTTAATTGTCATAGAGTCAGGGAGCGCTTTTACTTCTTCAACTACCGCACCTTCGCTTTTGAAATGAAAGGAAAGAAAGATTTCAAGTTCATTCACTTTTTCTTTCAAAAGTTTTAATACTTGCTCCCTTTCGTTTGAAGTAGTTGGAAAGTTAAAAATCCAGACGTCCTGCATGGAATGATCGATTTAATTCTTATCAGATTGATGTAATAAATTCATTTTACCCCAATTACT
>NZ_JAPEIB010000031.1:0-44673 GCF_028823735.1 Algoriphagus sp. NF | reverse complement strand
GAATATTTTTATAAAGCTGTAATAATGAGGTTCAAGGGAGAATTTTAACAAATCCAATAAAGATCAACGAAAGAGCAAATAGGTATGGGGGAGGTGCAAGCGTAGGATCTGTTGATGAAAGAGGTTTTGTCTTAAACGTTCAAGCAAAAAGCCAAAATAGACCCTACGGAGGTGGAGGATATTATGCTGCAGACGTTACCTTTGATGTAAGCTATCCTTGTAAAGTTAAAAAGGATGAGAAAACTGAATACTTAGATTTATTTGTAGGACAGGATGTAGTTTTTGATTTAGATCCAAACGATTCACCTTTATTTAAACGAGCTGAAATATCGTTTTTTGATGGATCGAGTTTGATATTTGATAACTCTATGCGGCAAATTGATTTTGTTAGTATATTTTCAAATGAGGCTAAAAACCAAGTAATAATCCGGCCATTGAATGTAATAAGATGATCATATTGTTTTTAACAACCACATAAATATGGCTGAATTCATTTGTTTTGGATATGTTCCTTTTGGGTATTATGTAAAAAATGTTAGGACTTGGAGCCTTTGTCCTGATGGTTATCAAATGGAGATTGAGAAAACTGGTGCAGAGGCAATCAGAACTTCAGGAACTCCATGAGTTCCTGAAGGGTATGTGATTGTTCAAATAGTTCAAAATCGAATTAGATATAAAGGGGCTTTATATGATATATATGTTTGCAGAAAAATAGGGCCAAATGAAATGACTATCTGTGATTGTCAGCCGATACCAGAAGGTTATGTTTTGGTAAGAGAGATTTCTTGGACCCCTTGTAGAGGTACTAGAACATGCTTATTTGCGAAGGCTTTTAAAATTAAGAAATTGATATAAAGATCTTCTTCTCAATGATCAATTACCAATGATCAATAACCAATTTTCAAGTCTCAAAACCCTTGGTCATTGAACATTGTCCATTGAGTTTGAAAATTGAATATTGAATTTGATCATTGAACCTTGATTCCCCACTTCCCCAACAATCCCGGCAAGCCTTCCAAATCAAATCTCGCTCCTTTGACTTTGTTGATCTCCGGATCGATTTGGTAGTGGATAGCTTCGCGGAAGTCGGCCTTTTCCAGATTACTTCGGTCGAAGACGGCTCCGCTAAGGTCTGAACCCTGAAAGCTCGCTTCCTGAAGCTCGGCTTGGGAAAAGTCCACCTCGAGAAGGTGGCTATGGATAAATCGGGATCTTTTCAGTTTGAGATTAAAGAAGTTGCAGTAGTCCAGCTGACAGTGGTCAAAGGTAAACTCAATCAAAATAGGATTGGCTGAATTGAAATGCACCCCGAGGATTTTGCATCGCTCGAATCGGACTTTCTGAAAAGAAACACCGGAAACCTTGGTATTGCTTAAATCACAACCCTTGAAAGTGCAATTTTCGAAGCTAGACCCATGCAGATTCAGATTGGCAAAGTTGCAGTTTGAAAAGTCACACGAATCGTATTCACCAATTTGAAAGTCAGAAGGACTGAGGTTTTGAAATGTCTGGTCGGAGTGAAAAGCCATAGTTTAACTACTGATATTTGAATTCCCACCAAGTTAATTAGCCTATTTGGAATATATGAGGTTTAAAAAAACTAAATGCTTTATTGAAAATTATTCGGGAAAACCCTTTAGCTCTTTCTCTAACTTCCTTTTCAACTTGCCCTTGCTGTAACCATTCCAAATGCTCTGAACTTCTCCGGAAGGATTAATTAAAACAAAAGAAGGAAATATTTCTATTTCAAAAAGTCTGGTGGCCAAACTGGTCCGGTCCCAAAGGTTGGTCCAAGTCATCAGCGCCTTGTGGTCCTTCCACTTTTCTTCCCAAATATTCCGGCTTTTATCATTCCATATCGTTACAAATTCCACCTCATTTCCATGTTTTTGATATACCTCGATCAATTCGGGAAGGGCTTTAATACAGCCCCCGCAGCCTGTGAAGGAAAAGTCCAAAAGAACGTATTTCCCTCTTTTTTCTTTAAGCCTAAAGTCCTCACCACTTTTACTTTCCAATACAAAATCTGGAGCTAATTGCCCTACTTTAGCCCGAGCCATGGTATTCAGACTCAAATAGGTCTTGATTTCATCTACTTCCCAGGTATCGGCTAAATGACTCGGAACTTGGCTAAGTAAAATCATCAATTCTTCATCGTCAAAAAGAGATTTATTTAAATTCAACATTCGAAGACCTACCAGCTTATCTAGATGACTGGAAATTAGGCTCTTTTTATTTTGATCATCAGCAAGCTCTATATCAGATTGGATTTGAGTAAATGGATGAGCAGGACTTAGTTGCCAACTTTCAGGTTGGTTGACATTTCCGCTAAGTGTGTATTCGCCCGATTCCATCCAAAAGGTTTTGCTGGCTCGTATTTTTCCTGATGTCAAAATATAATTGATAGAAAGTGTTTTTGGACTCGGCGAGGAGTCTGTTTCGACAAACTCGTAATTTTCACCATAGTAAAGGTTTCCCATGTTTTCACCCAGTTGAATGCCGATCATTTGATTTCCCGAAAAGCTCCCTTCCAGTTTGCTGATTAGCTTCGTTTGAGCTTGAGCTCCAAAACTTAAAATAAGGGTAAAAATAAGTATGCGTAAATTCATGGGCTGGTTATTTGCTTTTTGACTCTTAGTTTTACTGAAAAACAACGAAATAGTTACATATGGTGGGTCAAAAAAATCATCAGAAGATAAATCAATCCAATCCCTTTTCTTGCCCCTTACATCCCTTTCCACCAAATTAGCGATCAAACTTGGAGACATTGAAAGAGATAAGGCTTCACATCACAAATAATACAGACGACTGGAAAGATTGGGATCAATTTCTTGCTATATCCAAACGTGGCATTTACCTCCAACTCAGTGATTGGTTAAAAAGCTATCGAGCCTATGGTTTTGAAGGTCATTTGATCCTTTCTAAAGATCCTTCTGGTCAGATTCAAGGAGGGATGGGACTAGTTTTGGCTAAAGCTGGCCCGCTCAAGATTTTGGTGGCACCCTACGGACCAGTCTTGGATGAGGGAAAGGAAGATTTGTTTCCTGCATTTGTCAGTGAGTTTTATACTTTTGCCAAAAAAAGTGGGGCCTTTCTAGCGCAGCTATCTGCACCTATTGCCACGACTTCTGACTTTCAGGATCATTTTATGACTTCCCAGCCGGCCTATCCAATTGCACCGACTGGAAAAGGTCTGCTTTTTAAATATGTCACTGGTCTGTCTGCCTTCCGTGCGGTGAAGCTTTTTGCCGGAGAAAAAGATGCCTATGAGAAAGTGCGGTCAAATTACAAAGCCAATACTCGTCGGGATGTCAATAAATCCAATCGTATGGGAAATGAATTGGTTTTTGCAGAAAGTGTGGATGAAATCCAAAAAGCTTACGATCTGATAGAGCTTAATGCTGAAAATCAAGGCTATGCGGTGCGATCTTGGGATGACTTCGGACCTACTTTGATATCCTTGGTGAATTGTGGTCACTGCATGATCCCTTGCTGTCAAAATGAGGGTTCCTTGAAAGGAGCTTTGATCATTTTTGAAGCTGGACAAAAGCTGCACTACATCATGGGAGCGACACTTCGGGAAAAGAAAGACCTTTTGGTGGGTCACTTTCTCCAGGATCAGGTGATTCAGCTTGCTATTTCGAAGGGCTATGATTTTTACGATATTTCTATGGGTGGAAGCCCAGGAGTAGTCCGTTTTAAGGAAGGTTTTGGAGGGGAAGTTTTGCCCTTGCCTGAACCTCAGTATTGGGTCCTAAAGCCTGCACAGTTTTTTGCCTATCAAAAACTCCTCCCATGGGTTCAAAAAAACAAAACCTTTGTTTCCAAGATTGTAAAAAAATTCAAGTAAGAGCCTTTCTATATTCCTTTAAGCCATTTGCTTCATGAAAAACGAAACTGATCAAAGCCTAGATCCACAGGATTGGGAATCTATGCGTCAATTGGGCCATCAGATGATCGATGACCTCATCGACTATTGGAAAGGCATCCGAGATGAAAAGATCTGGAAACCTATACCCCAAGAGGTCAAGAAAGCGCTCGAGACCTCTATTCCCGAAAATGGCGAAGACCCAAAAGATGTCTATGAGGATTTTAAGCAGAATGTTTTCCCCTATAACAAAGGGAACGTACATCCCCGATTTTTTGCCTGGATTCAGGGAACCGGTACACCCCTAGGTACATTTGCCGATTTGTTGGCTTCCGGGATGAACCCCAATACGACTATCGGAGAACACTCGGCCATGTATGTAGATCGTCAAGTCGTGAATTGGTGCAAAGAGTTGATGGGCTTTCCAGTGGATGCCTCCGGAATTTTGGTCAGTGGAGGATCAATGGCCAATATCACCGCCTTGGCTGTAGCTCGCAATTCTCATGGTGAAGGAAATATCCGTGAAAAAGGTCTTGTTGGGAATGGAGAAAATCTAGTTCTTTATTGCTCCACCGAAACGCATTCCTGTATTCAAAAAGCAGCTGAGATTTTGGGCTTAGGAACTGATTCAGTCCGAAAAATTCCTGTGAATGCCAATTTTGAAATGAAGGTGAATCTTCTGGAAGAGCAGATTCAAGCCGATTTGACTGCAGGACTTATTCCCTTCGCTATAGTGGGTACGGCTGGGACTGTCAATACTGGAGCGATTGATCCCTTGGATGAGTTACTGGAAATAGCCAAGAAGTACAAGTTGTGGTTTCATGTGGATGGAGCATACGGTGCTTTGGCCAGGCTAGATCCGATATATGCAAGTCGGCTTGTGGCTTTGGAAGAGGCAGATTCGGTAGCATTCGATCTACACAAATGGCTTTATGTTCCTTATGAAGTGGGATGCACTTTAATTCGGGATGCCAAGAAGCATAGAGATGCGTTTGCTTTTACGCCAAATTACCTACTTCAGGAGAAGCGGGGGCTTTCTGGAGGTCCGGACCCCATCAGTCATTATGGTTTTGAGCTTTCCCGAGGTTTTAAGGCACTCAAGATATGGATGTCTTTGAAAGAGCATGGCTGGAAAAAGTATGCCCAAATGATTGCTCAGAATAATCGGCAGGCTGAATACTTGGGCCGATTGGTTGATTCACATGCACAGCTGAAATTAATGGCGCCAGTTTCCATGAGTATCACCTGCTTTCGAATGGTTCAACAAGGAATGAGCGAGGAAGAAATTCGAGACTTAAATAGGGAGATTCTTGTCCGGATTCAGGAGGAAGGGATTGCCTCTCCGAGTTCTACTATTTTGAATGGAAAATATACGCTTCGAGTTGCCAATGTCAATCAACGTACACGATTTGAAGACATGGATTTACTAGTAGATGAGGTCCTTCGAATCGGAAATGAAATTCTATCAAAAAAGTAAAAAGATCAAAATTGGTCTGATTTTCGATGTAATTAAAGTAACTTTTATCTAAACCTAAATTTTCAGCATATGAATTTCAAAAAACTCATGCTAGCAATGTTCTTTATAGGAACCTTTGCAATAGTAGAATCTCACGGTCAGGAATTGGGTCTCCGATTCGGAAATGTCAATGGAAATAATGTAGCATTGGACGCGGTCTTTTCCTTAGGAGACTTTAGTAGACTGCACGGTGACCTTAGCTTTGGAGGCGGTGGAGTCGGAATTGACCTGCTCTGGAATCCAATCTATCGTCCAATAGCAGATTCAGAATTTAATTATTATTTGGGCTTTGGACCTTCCTTGTTTTTAGGTGATCCTTTTCGATTGGGAGCTGCCGGGGAAATCGGAGCTGAATATGCTTTTGCGGACGTTCCGCTAGTAATTGGATTGGATTGGAGGCCCTACTTTATTTTGGTAGAAAACACCAATTTTGACGCCGGTGGATTTGGTTTGAATGTTCGTTGGCGCTTTAACTAAGAAAAATAAGCCAGATCAAATTTTACGATCTGGCCTTATTTTTAAAATTCGATGATCAAACCAATAGTAGGAAGAATATTCCCTGCTGTATTTTCAATCAATTTCAATTGATATCGACTTGGGTCATTGGGATTGACCACCAAGTCTCCCGCATCATCTCGCTCCGGAACTAGCAGTGGAGCCTGTTGTGCCTGAAAGTTGTATGCGTTTTGAATATCAAAATACCAGTTCAGGTTCCAGTTTTTGAAATAATACTTTTTGTCTACCCGCAGATCGAGCTGATGGAAAGCCGGAAGACGCTCGCCGTTGATTTGGGTAAAATCCAAAATTCCTTGATTCCGTAGATCCCAATTACTGATCAGTGCAGACTCTTCTACATCAAATGGTGTATAAGGCGTTCCTCCTAAATATCTCCATCTCGCACCGATTTCCCAGTTTTTCTTAAATCGTTTTCCAGCGGTAAGACTTAGAATGATCCGATTGTCCCAAGAGGAAGGAATGAAACCCTCGGTATTTGGATTGGTAAATTCACTTCGTACCAAGGTCAAAGCGGCAATTCCATAAAAGTCATTAAATAGACGCTGCTGAGCCAAAAATTCAATTCCGTAAGCACGTCCATCTGAGTTAGATATCACTGCTTCATTACCAATTACACCAAAGTCAGCCCCCAAGTTGGCGAGGGAAATTCCATTAAGTACAGAGGAAGGATAATTCGAATAGCGCTTGTAAAATGCCTCGGCAGTGAATCTTCGGTTTTTCTCAGGCTGTAATAATTCGATTCCTGCAATCAGTTGATTGTTGCGAATAAAACGAACATCATTTTGCTGATTGATCAATTCCCCTTCATTATTTCGGAATCCTAGGACCGTATATGGTGGACGTTGGTAATAGATTCCTGCATTGGCAGTTGCAAATAAATTTGGTTTGAGCTGATAGGAAACAGAGATTCGTGGGCTTATTTGATTCAGTGGATTTTGGGCAGTCCGACCAAAATCGGAGCCATCCATCCGAATTCCTCCTGTCAACAGAAGGCGCTCTCCGTCAAATGTCTTGCTTCCTGATACAAAGGCACCGTAGGAATTGAAATTACTAATGGAGCTGATGTCGATGACCTGCCCCGTGCTGGAAAGTGTAGCTCGGTCAAAGTTTTCGATTAGGTATCTCGAGTACTCATAATTTACACCGTATTTCAGCGTGTATCCAGTTCCAAAAATGGAGTTTTCCGCTCTCAATTTATTTTCGGATTCTTGAGAGAGGTAGTCAAAAATCAAATTGTCCTCTGAGCTTTCATCATTGTTGGCATATTTGAAAGAGCGGTTGTTCAGCATATTTCGGCTGAGTACAAAAGTCCAAAAACCATTCTCTCGAAAGCGCTTAAGCTTTAGTCCAGTTGCGTAATTCCACTGTTCTTGAATAGGCAATACTCCAAGGAGATACAATCGGTTTTCCCGTTCTTCTTCAGTTTCATCATCTGGGATATCCTGATTGAGCACAAAATTATCGATGGCTCCTACCCCCAAAAATGTCAACTCCGTCTTATCATTCAGTTTGGTTGTGGTTTTTACCTGAAAATCATTGAATGTCGGTAGAAAAGGCAGACCCAAAAGCCGAAATAACCCCTGCAAATAGGATCTTCTGGCAGAGAAAAGGTAGGTGGTTTTATCCCCTATGGGCCCTTCGTTGGAAAGAGTTAGCTCGGATGCTCCCACGGTCAATTGGGTAAACATCTCGTCTCTTCTTCCTTCCTTCAACTCAAATTCGAAGAAGGAGCTCAAAGAGTTCATTCGATTGGCTGGAAAACCTCCCGTGATGACATCTACATTTTTGATCAGGTTGACATTGAGAATTCCGACTGGCCCGCCGGAGGAACCTTGGGTAGCAAAGTGGTTGATAACAGGAACCTCTATTTCATCGATGAAAAACTTATTCTCGTTTGGCGCTCCTCCCCGGATCAAAATATCATTTCGGAAACTCGCTGTGCTGGCTACCCCCGGCAAAGATTGAATAACTCGAGAGATGTCCCGGTTTCCTCCCGGATAGCGCTCAATCTCATTGGTATTAAGTCTTCTGACGGAAAGCGGAGTTTCTTCTGATCGGGTAAACTCTGAACTTACCACCACTTCACTCAACTCGGAAGCATCTTCCTGTAGTTCAAAATCCAGCTGTATGGCTTTGGCCTGACTGACCTGGATTTCATACTTGGTGACAGTTTTATAGCCTACAAAACTTGCACGGATGTTGTAAAGTCCTGGAGGCACATTTTTGATTTCATAGTTTCCATCCACATCTGAAATGGCTCCTAATTCCGTTTCCAAGATGAGAACGTTGGCAAAAGCTACTGGCTCATTGTTTACAGGATTGAAAATTCTTCCTTTGACCACGCCTTGGGCTAGGATAGTGCCGGATAGAAAAATAAAAAGCAGTGAAAGTAGTTTTGTTTTCATAGTTGGTTTTATGACTACTATGAAAATCAATTTTATCAAAGATGGTTTCAGAAATCATTCAGATTTTGACAAAAATCATCGAAAATTAGCAGTTTGTTTTTCTTTTACCTGCCAAAGCCTCCACCAAGGCGTGCCCGGTGAGTCATGATGCTCGTAATGATATCCAAAAAAGTAACAGCTCAGGAAGGCCCAAAGATGGTTTTTGGACTGGGAATGTGAGTGATGCTCATTGGTACTTTCACCCCGATGTGGGAGATAGGTTCCAAAATAAAAAAGCTGTAAGGTGGAAAGAATCGCCGGCAACATCCAGAAAACAATCAGGTTTTCGGTTGGGAGAAAAAGCTTCAGAATATTGAAACTCACTGCCATCAGGAGTATTTGCCAAATAGTCACGTATTGCCGGATGAAGGATAAGTACCAAAGAAAGAAGTTGCCGGAAGCGTGGTAGTCCGGATCCTTGTCAGTGGCCACATAGCGATGATGCTCGTGATGCTTTGGGAAAAGCTTCCAATAGAAGTTGTAAGAGAATAAAAGGGCAGAAATCCAACCTGTCAAATGGTTCCAGCGCTTGTCAGAAGAGACAATCCCGTGCATAGCATCATGGGCTGTGATAAATAGTCCTGTGTAGAGGTGTGTCTGTACTAGGATTCCGAGGTAGGTCCAGGGGCTTTTCCAGCTTAACTCAAAATTCATCCAAAAGACCAAGCTAATAGCCCAAAGAATAATAATTGACCAAGCGATGATCAGTCCAAGAGGGTCTATTTTTCTGGAAATTGATTGAGTACTAGCCATGAATAAGGCTTGATTAGCAATTGAATTGGTAGAGTGAATCTACGCTAAAACGATCAATAGGTAAGAATTCGTTCCCGAACTTGCTCCATTAGCCACATGGGTGTGGAGGTAGCGCCGCAAATACCGACCGTATCATTGGTGTCAAACCAAGAAGGTTCGATTTGGTCTGGATTGGAGACAAAATACGTATTTGGGTTTTTTTCCTTGCAGACGTTGTACAAGACCTTGCCATTGGAAGACTTGGTTCCGCTTACAAAAACAATTTTGTTGTATTTGTCTGCAAATTCCCGGAGCTCCTTGTCTCTATTCGATACTTGACGACAAATAGTATCATTGGTGTTGACCGTGATACCGTTTTCCCGAAGGATTTGATTGATTTCGTAGAATTTATCGGTACTCTTGGTCGTCTGACTGTAGAGCGTCATATTTTTCGGAAGTGTGGCAATGTCAAGCTCAGAAATATCCTGAAATACCACCGCTTTGTTATTTGTCTGACCTAGTAGTCCAATTACCTCCGCATGCCCATGCTTTCCGTAGATATAAATGGTTTCATCCTTATCAAAAGAGTTTTTGATACGGTTTTGCAACTTCAAAACTACCGGACAAGAAGCATCTATCAGGGTGAGGTTGTTTTGTATGGATAGTTCGTAAGTCGATGGCGGTTCGCCGTGTGCCCGAATCAGGACCTTTTCGTTGCGAAGATTTTTGAGTTCTTCATGATCAATGATTTTGAGGCCTTTTCTGGTCAGTCGATTGACTTCTTCATCATTGTGGACAATATCTCCGAGGCAGTATAGATAGCCCTGTTCGTCCAAAATCTCCTCTGCCATTTCAATAGCATAGACCACTCCGAAACAAAAGCCTGAGTGTTGGTCGATTTCTACATGGAGATTTTTCATCTGTTTATGATTTTCTTTTATTGGCTACATAGCTGGTCCCGAATCTAATTCGGGAGAATCTCGCAAATTTATCATCCATTTTGGTGTTTTTTGAACCTAACCTGCTCGATTTCATATGCAATTAACTTGAGATCGGTTGAATTGTTTTTTGACTACGAATACCCTCAAAGAAGCTAATATTCATCAGCAATAGGGTCATCGAGTAAATACTGTCCTCGATGGGCACAGTCCAGATGCGAATTCCTAAGTTCTCTGCATTGTTGTAGATCACTACAGGCTCTTCAGTTACTCCCCCAGTCAAAATACCATTGCAAAGAAAAAAGGGAATTAAATGGACGAAGTAAGCAAATATAAATTTGCCTAAATACTTATCATTAAATATCAGAAAATGAATCAATAAGGCAAGGCCTCCTACAAGAAAGTTTACGGAGGTATACCACTTGTCCAAATGCAGAAGACCAAAACCAATCAGGAATGGTACCATAATGTAAACAAAGGGCTTGCCCAAATCCTGCAAGGGATCGGAAGGGAAAAAGTAAATAAGTACCTCATAAATGAAGATACAGGCAAAGGGAATTACCAGAAAGAATAGCCATTCTTCTACGGGTAAATTTATCAGATAAAGTCCAGAAATGTAGGTGGGATTAAATTCCCACACGCCCATATTGGTAAACCAGACATCCCAAATCAAAAAGAAGGCGGCAGTAATGAGCATCCCCGGTAGAATCATTCCCCATTTACTCGCATAGCGGATCCTGTGCTCAAAAGACTGAGCTAAGGGGTAGGAAATTGCAAATAGCAAAACACCGAAATACAGGTACTTTTCCATTAACTAATTCCAAGTTTGGTTCCGAAATAAGTTCCAACCAAGAGGGAAAGCTTTTGAGAATTTGGAATCCGAATACGGCGCTGGGTGATTACCTCAGGGGATAGGCCCTTTATTTTATCAAAAAGCTTTTGATAGTACAAATAGGCAACTTTTACCCCAAGTTTTGCACCATCCGGTAAGGCTTCAATCCCTACTAGTGCTTCATCAAAATCCTGTTGTATGTCCTTTTCAATTTCTGTTTTCACCAATTGATCGAAAAGCTGAAAATCTACCCCCGGAAAATACACACGGCCTCGCTCTTCATAGTCACTTTTCAGATCTCGCAAGAAGTTTACCTTTTGAAATGCTGCTCCCAGCTTACAGGCGGGATCTTTGAGTCTATCGTAATAGGCGGTGTCCTCACCGCAAAAGACTTTCAGACACATCAGCCCGACTACTTCCGCCGAACCGTAGATATATTCTTTGTATTTGGAGTCGTTGTATTTTTTGAAATCCAGGTCCATTTCCATACTGTGGAGAAAAGCCTCGATCAGATCCAAATCAATCTTATACTGATTGACGATGAGTTGAAATGCGTGTAGAACTGGATTAAGCGAGATTTTCTTATCGATAGCCTCATAGGTGTCAGCTTTGAAGCGTTCTAGAAGACTTGCTTTATCCTGATCGTGAAAGGTATCTACGATTTCATCCGCATAGCGTACAAAACCATAAATAGCATAGATGGGCAAGTGAAATTTCCTGTCCAGTGTTTTGATCCCTAAAGTAAAGCTAGTACTGTATCGCTGAGTAATCAGTCTACTGCACTCAAGGGTAGTTTGGTCAAAAAGTTCTTTAGCATCCATCGCAATAATATACCCATTTATTTACAGATTGTTTTCTTTCATCACCTCATTTGCTACCACTCCTCCCGAAATGAGTGAAGGTGGTACCCCTGGTCCAGGGACGGTGAGTTGACCTGTGTAATACAAATTTCGGACTTTTTTGTTTTTCAAGGCTGGCTTCAAAATCGCCGTTTGTGTCAAGGTATTTGCAAGTCCATAAGCATTTCCCTTGAAGGCATGGTAATCAGCCTTGAAGTCCGCATGTGCATAGGAGCGCTTGTAAATTACATGAGATCGAACTTCCTGACCTGTGATGGTTTCCAGCCTGTCCATGATGATATGGTAGTATTTCTCTCGCATCTCCTCACTATCCTCCAAACCTGGAGCCAAAGGAATCAATAGAAACATGTTTTCTTTTCCTTCGGGAGCCACTGTCGGGTCGGTAATGGAAGGAACCGAAGCATAGAAAAGCGGTCGCTCGGGCCATCTTGGATTTTTGTAAATAGCATCTGCATGTGGTCCAAGCGGCTCATCAAAGAATAAATTATGATGGCGCAGATTGTCCAACTTTTTATCAATTCCCAAATAAAAGAGCAAACTCGACGGAGCCATCACACGCTTATCCCAATAGTCTTCAGAGTAGTTGCTATATTTTGGATTGACTAGGTGCTTGTCTACGTGATGATAGTCAGCACCTGCTACCACGATATCAGCCTCGATTTTTTCCCCGTTGACCAGGCGTATTCTTTTGGCTACCCCGTTTTCGATTTCGATTTCTTCTACTTCCGCATCGTATTGGATGCTTACACCTTTTTCTTCAGCAAGACTCACCATTCCTTTGATGATTTCATGCATCCCCTTTTTGGGATACCAGGTTCCCAAAGCTATGTCTGCATAGTTCATGAGGGAATAAAGTGCAGGAATGTTTTCAGCCGTCTCGCCCAAAAACAATACAGGGAATTCCATCAGTCGGATGATTTCTTCAGACTTGAAGAATTTTCGTACGTGCTTAGCCATGGACTGAAAAATATCCATCCGTACCATATCTACGAGAAGCCCCGGAGAAGCAAATTCAAGGAGCGATCTGCTAGGTCTTTTGACCAAGTCATGAATGCCGACCTCATATTTGTATTTGGCTTGCGCCAAAAATTCATCGAGCTGCTTGCCTGCGCCAGGCTCGATTCCATCAAGCATTTTTTTGAATTCCTCTAAGTTGGCCGGGATATCCAATACTTTATCCTTCCCATAAATCACGGCATAGGAAGGGTCGAGCCTTAGTAAATCGTAGTAATCAGAAGGTTTTTTCCCAAACTTGGCAAAATAGTCCTCGAATACATCTGGCATCCAATACCAACTTGGCCCCATATCAAAAACAAACCCCTGATGTTCGAACTTACGTGCTCGCCCACCGGGGGTACTGTTCTTTTCTAAAAGGGTGACTCTACAACTTTTATTGACTGCTAAGTGGGTAGCTGCTGACAGTCCGGCAAATCCCGAACCGATAACCACCACATGCTTTTGGTTCATTTGATCAATTTTTGTGTCTATATACTACCAAATCCTCTTTTAGTAGCTTTCTGGCAATATGGATCCGATTTTTGACAGTTCCAATCGGAATTTGAAGCTTATCTGCGATTTCATGGTATTTGAAACCTCGGAAGTGCATCATGAATGGAGTCTTATACACATCGTCCAATTTCTGGATTGCATACTGGATATCGTCCATAGCGAAATTTCCGTAGGCTCCATTCTCAATTTGAGAATCACTGGAGTTGATATAATGTAGATTGTCAGTGGTATCGACGAATGTTCCTCTTCTCACCATTCGCTGATAATTGGTGATAAAGGTGTTTTTCATAATGGTATATAACCAGGCCTTCAGGTTAGTTCCTTCCGTGAATTTATCCCGGTTGGTAAAAGCTTTGACCATTGTATCTTGCAGTAGATCATTAGCATCATCCATGTCCCGAGTCAACTTGAGCGCAAAAGGCTTCAAGGTACTGGACAATTTGTTTAGCGAGTAACTGAATTCTAGAGTCGTCATGGTTGTCGGTTTGTGTTTTTGTTTAATCAAATGTAGCAAGGATTAAACAGAATCCAAACATTTTGTCTAATTTTTTTAAAAATATATTAAACAAAATAAAATTCTGAAGACTATTCTTGGGCTATATGGCCAATAATGGGGATAAAAGGCAAAAAAAGGGCAACCTGTGAAGATTGCCCTTGTTTAAGCTTTTTCAGAAAATGTTATACTTAATTATTTTTCCTGTGGAACGCGCTCTATTTCCTCAAGTCTTTCCTTAATATCCCGTATGTAATTAAGTTGCTCTACATTAGAAGGAAGTCTCAAATCTTGTCCGATGACCTGATATCCAGATACCAAAATCGTAGCTTCGCTGAACCTTTCGGATAAGTTGTCTAGGTATTCCTGAATCTGCTCTGCACTTGGAGAAGTCGTGACCACTGTCATCAAGTAGTCCGGCTGATGCATAGCATAGACGGAGTTTAAGTCTTCGTTCGGAGTATTTTGACCAAGGTAAATGACCTTATGCCCTTTGCTTTTGATCAAGTAGCAGGCAAATAGTAACGAAATCTCATGAAGTTCGCCTGCCGGTAAATAAAGTAGAAACTTCTTGCCACCTCCATTTGTCACTTGACCGTCTATTGCTACGATGAGTTTTTGACGAACAAGGTTGGAGATAAAGTGCTCCTGCGCAGGATTGATTGCTCCCGTCTGCCATAGCACTCCGATCTTGGACATAAATGGATAGATAATATTGAGCATGGTCTGCTCAAAGCCCAATTTTAGGATGTTGGAAGAAAGAATCTTGTCGAATCGCTCTTCATCCATTTCGATCATACTGATTGTCAGGGCATGTATCTGATCATCGTGTGTAAGTGATCGCTCAGTCAGCTTCATCACCTCATCTCGGAGCTCTTGATGCTCCATGGACGCTATTTTACTGATTTTGAAGCCATTGTCATTTAGCAAGGCCACATTAAGAATCAGCTTTAAATCCGCATCATCATAGTAGCGGATATTTGTATCTGTACGCTTGGGGCTCAGCAAATTGTATCGCTGTTCCCAAATACGAAGCGTATGGGCTTTTATGCCGGATAGTTGTTCGAGATCTTTGATTGAATACGTGCTCACTTTTCTTCTTTTTTAAAGAACTCCTTGGGTACTATAAATAAACCAAATGATATGGCATCATCCTTTTTGTTGGTGCGATGATGAGCTTGATGTGCTCGAAAAATTCCCAGCAAAAAAGAATTTTTCGGACGTTCAAACCATTTCAATCGCCGATGAACCAATACATCGTGAAGGACAAAATAGAGAACGCCGTAGAGACTGATTCCCATTCCTATCCAAAATCGGTAATCAAGATTTTCCAATCCAAGCAAAATCAAAACCACCGCGATACTTCCGAACAGCAAGGAAAATAGATCATTGAGTTCGAAAAACGAGTTAGAAGGCTGATGATGGGTCTTGTGAATCATCCAAAGTGGGCCATGCATCAAATACTTGTGGATAAACCACCCAGACAGTTCCATGAGGAGGAAACCCAGTATAGTAAAACCTATTGCTTCTATCATAATGCTTTCAACTGACAGGTTTTTGCTTATAGTATAAGCTGATTTGAGACCAATGTGTTTTGAGAATCAGTGTTTTAATTTTATGATTTAAATCAGAATTCAGACTACAGTAAAATTCAAAACTGTGAAAAATACGATTAATGTCAATAATAAAAGGAGTGCAATCGGGTTGAATTTTTCAAAATTGGCCTTCCGGAATATCAAGTGAACCACAAAAGACACCCCAAACCATCCTAAATAATTTTCTACCGGAATCACATCAAACTTCCAATACCAGAAATCCAAAGCAACGGCTACCGGCTCAATGATGTAATCAAGTGCGGTCATTGCCAAGGCCCCAAGAAAGGCCGCGTAGTAATCATTGGGGATCTTTCGAAAAACCGAGCCCGTCAAATAGGCGAGAATAAACCAATTGACCCCAATGATAATCGGGACATCCCAAAGCTTGGGCCCTAAAGTAGGTCCATAAACATAGTCTCCAAATAAATAGCCGGTATGAATCCCGATCAGCTCAGCGCCAAATCCAATCCAGAAGGCTGCTGCCGCAAAAATGGGAAAGGAATCATTCCACCCTCGGTGAAAAAGTAAAATGATCAATAAGCTACTCAATAGCTGTACCGGCGTGAGAGCCAAAAACCAATCTTGGTATTCCGGAAGTGATAATCCCAGGATTCCCACACCATGAAGCACCAAAATGACGATTCGGGCAATAGTCAATCGAAGGGTATAGCCGGAGCCTCGCTCAGGTACTACTTGATGCATAGCTAGCTGGGGAAAGGTTTTTTACTTGGGATTCGTAACTTTGAGTCTTCAAATTTGTTGGCAAAAAAACAAAAATTAAATCAAAAACAGGATGATATTATATAATGTGACCATTAATGTGTCCCCGGACATCGAAGAAGACTTCCTTCAGTGGATGCGTGAAACCCATATTCCGGAAGTGATGGCCACAGGAATATTTACCGAACACAAGTTCTGCCGACTGATCCATCAGTCAGATGACGGCAGTACCAATTATGCCATTCAATACTTTACCGAGAACATGGCCAAAATGCAGGAATACGAATCCAAGCATGCAAATGCACTCCGTGCAAAAACTCAAGAGCGCTATAAAGATAAGGCCTTAGCCTTTCGCACTTTACTTGAGATCCTGTAAGCATGCCCAATTGGCTCAAACTAATCATCAGCCTAATCCTACCCCAAGTAGCTGGGGGTACAGGTGCTTATTTCACCATCACCTCCATCAAAAGCTGGAATCAGACGATCAATAAACCTAGCTTCAATCCTCCGGGTTGGCTTTTCGGCCCGGTCTGGACCACACTCTATCTTTTGATGGGAATCGCTTGCTACTTGATCTGGAAGAGTGATCATCCGCAGAAAAAGCCGCTACTCATTCTTTACTTCACGCAGCTCGGCCTCAATGCCCTTTGGTCGCCGGCTTTCTTTGGGATGGAGTCTCCGATTTTGGGTTTGGTTGTGATTATTCCGCTTCTGGCTTTGATCGCTGTCTGTGTCAAAAAATTCAGGATCATTTCACCTTGGGCTTCGGGATTGATGATCCCCTACTTGGCTTGGGTAAGCTTTGCGACTATTTTGAATTTTTCAATTTGGTGGCTGAATTGATGGGAGAATAAAGTTTCGTGCTAATCTGAATAGCACATTTGGATAGTTTTTTTCACCTGATTGGCGGGAAACTTCAACTTTGCTCAGCGCAAGCGCTGGAAGTGGGAAGAGAGAGGCTTCCGGACTCTGAACTTTGAATTTATTATTAGCCAATGACCTTTCCATCTTGCGGAAAAAACGGATTTAAAGATGCTTTTTTCTAATTTAGATAGCATTAACATTTTTTCACTAGAATTTTAGCTTATTTATTTTAGTTTTAGAGTTTAGAATAAATGGCCTTTGTATGAAAATAATTTTTCGGGTGCTTCCCCTTTTGGTTCTCTTTGCTTGCTCGGAATCCAAAGAAAAAAGCAAATCCACCAATTTATTGACAAATCTGAGCCTAAGTATTGACAGTTTGGCTGTCGACTCCGGTAAAGAAATCTTTGTGCCAGATATGTTATTTTTTCAAGACCTGAGCCCTGATGGAGAGCGGGTATTTGCCTTCTATGAGCCAGATTTTGAGGTTTTTGAAATTTCTTTAAAGGAGATGAAGCTGATCCAGCGTCATCCTTTCCAGCGAGAGGGTCCAGATGGAATCAAAGGTTGGGTCAGTATTTTTCAAGCCCTACCGGAAAATCAAATCATGATTTACGATCAGGTCAGTCCTAACATTTTTAGCCTGGATGGGACCAAGGTTAAAACCTATGAACTTGACTTCGCAAAAATGATTGATTTCGAGCCAGATAGCCCCTTTTCTCTTCCCAACAATATGCAAATTAGCAAGGATCTGAATTACTTTTTTTCTCTTCCTGCCGAATTTGGGAAACCCATTTTAGGTTTGGCGGTATTTGATGTCCAAAAGGAAACTGGAAAAGTCTACAAGCTTCCAGCTTTTGATTTAGTTTCTGGTTTTCAGGTGATTTTTCAGCAGGGAAATATGGCCTCCTTTTTCGGAGATGGCGTTCGCTTACAACTGATCAATGACCAGGTACTAATCTTTTGTAACTCTACGGCCCAAATTTATCGCTATGATTCTAAGCAGGATTCTTTAGAGCTCATTGCTTTCGAACATCAACTCGTCGAAAATCAAAAAACCGGGACTTTTCCCACGGAAGTCGATTCCCGCGAAAGACAACAAGAAGTGGCCAACCAAATCCGTCAGCAAATCAGCTTCGAAAAGTTTTATTGGGATGATAGCCGAAATCTCTACTTCCGCTTTGGTACCAAAAACTACCAAGTTTCTCCTGATGGCAAAGAACGGAAAGCGGATTGCTACCTCTTTGCCTATGATGAAGAATTTCAGTTAGTCGGCGAGAAATTTTTACCAGACTTGACCAGAGTCCCTTATTTCGGTTATTTCATGAATGGTGATTTTTACAGTTATTGGCCCATGGGAGATGAGGCCGGCTTTGTCAGATTTCAATTTAATTTCTAATCGATGAATAGATTCAACTTAATCACGTTGCTTTTTCTACTTTTTTCCTGTTCGGAAAAGGTATCGGAGAAAAATGAACAAGGAGCAATTCAAACTCAAACCTACACTGAAAACCAACTCGAAAACCTCCAAATCACTTTAGATACCCTCAAAGTCGATGTGGGAGAGGAATTGGTGATTTCTAGCGCCTACTATGGTTTTGGACTAAGTGAGGATGGCAATTCTATCTTTTTTTCCGAAAGCCAAAGTTCTGAAATTCATGAGATCGATCTAGCTGAGTTGAAACTCTTGCGCCGAATACCTTTTGAGAAGGATGGACCGAATCGCGCTCCTGATTTTGTAGAAAGCTTTGACGTGCTGCCCAATAATGAGTTTTTACTTGCCAACTACGCTATTCAGGCGATTTACAATGATCAGGCAGAAAAAATCCAAGACCTTAAGTTACAAGCTGAAGAGTACGACGGGATCGATGAATCATTGGGAGGCTTGCATTCCTCGCTTGCGGTGAGCCCGGATAAGAAAAAGGGTTTTTCCCTTCCAGCGCCTTTTGGAGAGTTCACCGCGGGGTTGGCTTTCTTGGACTTGGAATCCAAAACAGGGGAACTGCTTGATCTTCCAGCATTAGACCTGACCCAAAATTTCCAGGTCACTTTTTCCCAAAATGGCGGAATGACCACTTCGGGAGATATGATTCGCATGAAAAAAATAAAGAATCAGCTTGTCATATATTCCGGAAGTACGGCCGACATCTATCTATATGATATGCAGAGTGATTCCTTGATGTTGCTGAAATTTGATCATCAACTGGTAGAAAACCAAAAGAAAGGAACCTTCAAAACTCAAGCAGCCTCTCAGGAAGAGCGAAGAGAGATTTCAGCGCAGATTCAAAGGCAAATTAGCTTTTATGGATTCATTTGGGATGAAAGCAGACAGCAGTATTTCCGCTTTGGGGTCAAGAAAAATGGTCTTCGCGAAACCGGAGAACCATTGCCTGACGATGTGTATCTCTTCAGCTATGATCCGGATTTCAATCTATTGGGAGAAAAGAAAATCGAAGAGCTGTCCAATGTTTTTTTCAACGGCTTCTTCTTTGACGGAAAGATATACAATTACAGACCCGTGGATGAAGACCCAGGCTTTGTAGTAATGACTTTAGAATTTTGAAAAAACCTTTTATGAAAAAAATCCTTTTTCCAACCCTAATAGCTGCCTTGGCTTTCTCCTGTGGAGGAGAAAATGAAAGCAGGGATTCCCAGCCCAGGAATATTCTGGAAAACTTCTCCTTCACTGTGGACACCTTAGTCGTAGATCCAGGCGAGGAGATCATCAATCTGTCACAGGGGATCAGAAGATCTTCGCTTTCTGATGATAAAAAATTCCTCTATGTCGTTGACAATACGAGTACCTTGGTCAATAAGGTCAATCTGGACAATTTGAAGCTGGAAGCTATTCTCCAGTTCGAAAAAGAGGGCCCCAATGGGATCGGAGAATATCTTTCGTCATTTGATGTGTATCCAGGCGAGGAGTTTTTCTTCGGTAGCTTTCGGACTTCAGGTCTGTTCAATTCCCAAGGGGAAAAAATCATGGATTTGACTCCCAAGGCAGAGGAACTGGAGATTGAGGGGATCAAAGAAGAATTTGAATATTCGCTAACCAACCACCTAACGCTCTCAAGCGATAAGAGTGAAATGTATGCGCTACCGGGGGATTTTTTGGAAGGAACTAGAAAGCTGATAAAAATAGATCGGGATTCTAAAACGGGAAAATTATTTGATTTACCGGCCTTGGAGATTGCTGGGCAATATCGGATCGTGCTTCAGTCCGCGGAGGCTATGTCAATTTATTTGGAAGATGTCGTTCTTCAAAAAATCAAGGATCAGTATTTTCTGACAGCCGCACCTACCAACAAAATCTATCGCTTCTATCCAGAGCTGGATTCTCTTCAGCTTTTGGAATACAACTTTACAATTGTAGCCAATCAAAAGGAAAAACCCATCAGTAATACGGTCTCTTCACAAGAAGAATTCCAGTCAGAGATGGAAAAAGCAAGGATTCAGATTGGTTTCGAGCCCTTAATTTTTGATGATAAGAATCGACTTTTTTACAGATTTGGGCGGACCTATAAACCGAGAGAGGATATCGAGCAGCCTCTAGTGGCTACAGTTTTTCTTTTTGCTTTTGACGAAAACCTAAACTTCCTGGGTGAAACCGAAATCCCGGAATTAGAAAATACTCCAAGTAACGCCTTCTTCAAAGACGGCAAGCTTTGGTCCTATGTCAATGTCGATGATGAGCTGGGCTTTGCGGTGATGGATTTTGAATTAAACATGAAGAACGGAGGGGATCGAAATCCTTCTGAGAAGGAATTGAATATCAATAATTGATAACTGGAGATTGAAGACTGTTTTAAATCTGATTTTATGCAAAGACTGATTGTATTGCTCCTCTTCCTTTTTTCTTTAGGCTGTGGAAGCAAATCGTCTGAAAATGCAGGTGCGGATAATATCCTGGAGAAATTGACTTATTCGGTGGATACTGTAGTGATTGATCCCGGCGATCACTTGATCAATCTTCAATTTGCATTACTCAAGTCAGACATTTCTGAAGACAAAAAATATCTCTTTCATTTGCATCCTTCTAATCAGGTGCTTTCAGTCGTCGATTTGAATGCCTTAAAGATTGAAAAGCAAGTTCAATTTGAGAAAGAGGGCCCTAATGCGATGCCTGAATTTGCTATTTCTATTCAGCATCTAGCGTCGGATAATTTCCTTTTTCTGGGAATGCAAAATTCAGGGGTCTTTGACTTGAGTACTAAAAAAGTAAAAGAAATCCACCGGGATTCGATCAGATTGGAAGGAGTAAGCACGGAAAAGACCTACTCCTACTTTTATCAATTGAAAGCCAAGACAAAAGAAAACCTTTTATTTTCGATCCCCTATGATGTCGAATCGTCCCGGTATAGCCTAGCGATTTTTGACATGGATTCTTTGAAAGGAAAGGTGATTGGATTGCCTGAATATGGCTTTCTGTCTCAATTTGAGTTGATTTTAAGAGAGGGGAGATCATATTCTGCGGCAAATACTGCCAGTGTGATGCTGAGTACTTTTCCGGAAGAGGTCATAATCCATTCTCAAGGGACGAGCAGCATCTACAGGTATGACGTTGAAAGAGATTCCCTGGAGTTTAAGGCTTATAATCATACCCTCGTCCCCAATCAAAAAACAGTTCCTGTATCTCGTGAACTAAAATCTAAGAAAGAGTTTGATGAGGTTGTGAATTCGACTAGTGGACAAATATCTTTTGGGGACATTTTATGGGATGAAGCGCGAGGTTTCTTTTTCAGATTTGCTTCAATCCGCAAGCCGCTCTCCACTCCCGAATCACCGGTAAGAAATGATGTATTTCTATTTGCCTATGACAAAGAATTCAATTTAGTGGGAGAGTTGGAAATGAAAGAACTGGACTTCCAACCTTCTTGGCCCTTCTTCAAAGATGGCAAGCTTTGGTCTTATGTCAATGTAGATGATGAACTGGGCTTTGCGGTGATGGATTTTAAATTTTAAACCAACAAAATGATGAAAAAACTACCAATTTACCTTTTAATCCTTACCCTTTTTTCTTGTGGTGGAGATCCTGAAACTTCTAAGGCTACCCGAGACCTAGAGATCACCTACGAAATCGACACGGTGATGGTGGATCCCGGAGATCATTTCTTTTTTCTCAACTGGGGCTTGGGGATTGCTGATGTTTCGGCGGATAAAAAAATGCTCTTTAACCTCAACCCTCAAACTTTTCTGCTTGAGATAGTTGATTTGGATGCCTTGGCACTGAAGGAGACTGTCCAACTAGAAAAAGAAGGTCCTAATGGAGTTGGTGGAGGCTTTATCAGCAAGCTTCAGGTGTTGGATAATGGCAATTTGCTTCTATTCGACTTTCAAAAAATATTTGAAATCACCCCAAAGGGAGAATTAGTCCGGAGCTATGAGTTTGACAAAAGCAAACTGAGCGGGTATGATTTTGGTGAAACGGATGAAGTGGAGACCATGGGGATTTTTTCTCCTGATGGGAAGCGGTTTATAGGTCAATTGACCGATGAGGACTTCAAAAAACCAGCCAAAGGATTGGCTTTTGTGAATACTGAGACCATGGAAATTCAAGTGGAGGAGACTGATGCGATTTCCAAACTGGATGAATATCGAATCATGTTTGAGATGGGGGGAAATTCTATGATGTCCACCGGAGAGCAGGTATTCATGGATGTGATCGCTGGTGATTTTGTGTTTTCCAATACTGGATTCAATGAAATCTATGTGTATGATTTTGATGCTGACTCCCTGATTCACTACCAATATCAGGCTCAATTAAGTTCCAATGAGCGAATATTGGATTATCCGCAACGAGTGGAAAGTAGGGAGGCCTTGATGGAGGTGATGAAGGAAAAGAATGAGCAAGTTCGCTTTGGTCCACTTATTCCCCAGCCTGATAAAAACCTGATTTGGAGACTGACCAAGGATAAGGATCGGATGATTGCAGATTCGGTGATTTACAAGAACGTTGTCACTGTTTTTGACTCAGATTATCAAATGCTTCATGAAGAGGTCGTTGAAAAATTTCCGGGTTCAAATATGTCTTTCTTTAAGGACGGGATGTTGTATGCTTATATCAATCTCGACGACGAAATGGCTTTTGTTAGGGTGAAGCCGAGTATTTCTGAATAAGACCTCCTGTAGGAGAAAAAAGAAGCAAAGCTATAGGGTTTGAAATTTTAAGGGGAAAAAAATCCCGCTTATCCACGCAGAAAAATTCACGGATTAGCGGGGATTGAGTCCATTAATGCTTCCTTTGGTCGAAAATCAGCGGTTGTCTGCGCATCAAATCAGCGGAAATCAGCGGGTGATCTTTTGAATGCAGAGTACAGGTTGGATGAACTTGGAGTGAAAATGTGTCCTCAATAGTAGGTAGCCAATGGTCAAAATTGGATTTCTTGAATAGGTTTAGAAGCGTTTCAGTGATGAAGAAACTAGGAGTATTTTTTGGGTTGATTCTAATATTTCTCAGCTGTAAAGAGAAAAACATTGATTCCAATGCATTTAGAATTCCAACCGATTCACTTGAAGTCAGAATTAGTATCGATACGATTGGGATCGATGCAGGAGATGACTTTATCTATTTAAACCATTACCTACGGTTAGCGGATTTTTCCCAAGATAGACGGTATCTGTATAATTTCAACCCCTTGAACTATGAATTGGAGCTCATAGATTTGGAGGAAAATAGACTTGCCGAAAAGTATAAGATCGAAAAAGAAGGGCCGAACGCTGTTCCAAACCAATATTTTTACCGAATTCAGTTAGCTACTGAGTCAAATGAACTGTTTTTTCAGACCACTAGTAACATCTACAAAACCAATCTTGAGGGAAAAGTCAAGTCTAGTTATCGCTTCATGAATGATAGTTTGAGTGACTTCCGATACGATCCTGACATCCAACTCAATCTGCAGGGTTTTGTATCGGAGAGCGGGCGATATTACTACTCATTCTACACCGATACCTTTCCCGACCGAAAGCGGAAGGGATTGGTACGCTTAGACTTTGAAAAAATGCAATCGGAGTTCAGAGAAATGGATTTTTTCCACTGGGCAAATGATTTTGACATCTATTATCGGGAGCTGGACCGTCGATACAATCGGGGCGAATTTCCAGAAATGAGTGGAATAGTTTTCAAAGGAGACAGCATTATTTTTTCTATCTCATCGGTGAATAAACTCTGGGTTTACCACTTTGAATCCGACTATTTCAAAGAGTATTCCTATGAAAGCCAACTAACGAAAAATCAAAAAGAGGGGAATTTTCCGAAGAGAGTAGAATCCATGGAGGATTTTCAGGAAGCGGCCAAAAAGAAAAACGAGGAAGTTTATTTTCATCCCATCCAATACGACCCTAAAAACCAACGATTTCTTCGAATAACCACTCAGTTTGAGGGATACGACGGTACTGGGGACGCTGTGTTTAACTCCTATTTGACTGTTTTTGACCGTGACCTCCAGCCTATCCATGAGCAATTGATTCCCGAGCCGGGTTTTTACCCTTCCATTTCCAAATCATTCATAAGAGGTGGGGTATACTACTCTTTTTTGAATGAAGAGGATGAGCTTGCATTTATTCGCTTAAAGGTTGAATAGTATGAGGAAAATTCTATCGATTTTGGGTTTGGTAATTTTCATTTCATGTCAGCATGAAGAATCGGAAGAAAAAAGTCTGATTCAATATAAAATCAGCATAGATACCCTTTCTATTGACAGTCAAGAGCATCTGATAAATGTTGGCCAGGGTATTCCAAAAGCCCAGCTATCAGAGAATGAACGATATCTGTTTTTCTATGACTATACAAATCATTCGATAGAGACGATTGACTTAGAGGAAAGATCTTGGGTTCGAACATTGTATTTGGAAAGGGAAGGCCCGAAAGGCGTGATGGACAGAAGTCGCTTTGACTTTATCCCCCTGACCGATAGTACTTTTCGCTTTTTTACCCAGCGGAACTTTATTGAGTTAGATATGCGGAATGAATTGCTATTCGAGTCGCCACGATTCGATAGCATGGTACGGGTAGCACCGGAGAAAAACTTTGAAGCATGGGCCAAACTTAGCCAAGACCAACGGTATTTGTATGGCTTGACTTCCAGCTTCAAGCAAGATCAAATGCTGGGCTGGGTAGATCTTAAGGATTCGGTTTATCGGGAAGTCCGGTTGGATAGCATGGATTATCGAAAGGATTTTGAGATCAAAAACAGCCGGTTAATTATTTCGAGTCCAATAAATGCCGCCTTTATTCAGGAAAAATTCATGGTCTTTCATCCCGATGGAATTGACGTCTTTATCATTGACCCAAAAACATCCACTGCCCAATTCAAGGATAATTCCCCTCATCTTTTCCCAAGACGGAAATCAGGAAATTTTTCAAAAACTGCCGAGTTAGGAGAGTTTGATGCAGTATTTGAGAAGAAGGATTTAGAGATTTCTTACCGCGATTTGGTTTTTGATCAAGTGAATCAGCTTTTTTATCGGTTTGCAGGAATGAAAGCCCCCGAAACAGGGAGACAACTTAAGTATTTTATGATTTTTGACAAGGAGATGAATTTGATCCATGAAATGGACGTAAGTGAAATGCGGATAGGTTTTGGTGAATACTTTGTCAGAAAAGGAAAATTATATGTCAGAAATCGGGAAACGGAAGAATTGGAGTTTTTTGTGATTTCAGTGGAGGAAGAAGGTGATGCCTAAGGCTTTATTTAAAAATAGGAACCACAAAGCACATGAAGAATTCGAATTTTTTGACAAAAGCCATGTCTGATTGGTAAATCAGCTGGAAAACTATGTTGAAAAAAGCCATATGGGCTATGTTTCTATGTGGTTTTAGAAAGAGGAGAACCATATAGTCACCTAGAAAAGACTATTTTTTGTTTTTCTATCCCGTTGATCATCGCAGAAAAATCCGCTGATTTTCGCGGATTCAGGTTCTAGGGTCATTCTTTTGGTCAAAAAATCAGCGAGCATCTGCGACGCTAATCTGCGTAAATCTGCGGGAGATTTTTTGAATTTCTTCTGCCAGCTAGTTATCCACTATGTTTCTATGTGGTTTTAAAAAAAAGAAAAGAACCACATAGACACATAGAAAAGACTTTCTTTCTTTAGAATGAAGTCAAAAAGCTATATCCAAAAATAGTTTGAGACTGCCTGTCTTCCGGTAGGCTGGATGCGCTCCGCAAGCTTCGCTCGAAGAGACGATTCAATCCAACCTCGGCAAGCTTAATTTATACTTCATCGCTATTAGTCGAATGGAGATCACAGCGGACATAGAAATCAACAAATTCCACTCCCTCGCCAGGCCAAAGTAATTCAACACCAAATACAAAATCGCTCCCGCCAGACAAGCAGAGGCATAGATTTCCTTTCGAAAAAGAATTGGGATTTCATTTGTCAGCGTATCCCGAATCACTCCTCCCATCACCGCAGAAAACATCCCCATGATTGCCGCAATCTCCGGCCTGACCCCCAGACTGAGGGCTTTTTCCACGCCCAAAACCGTGAAAAAGCCGATTCCCAATGTATCGAAAAGGAAAAAGGTTTTTCTAAGCCGGCTTAGAAAATTGGGGAAAATGAATGCCGCTAAAATCCCAACCAAAATGGCATACAAAAAATAAATATCACCAATCCACACAAGTGGGTGAGCATCCAATAAAATATCTCGGAGAGTACCTCCTCCTATGGCTGTAATAAAACCCGTAAAGCCCGCGCCAAACAAATCATGCTCGCGTTCCCGAACGGCTAAAGCGCCGGAAATGGCAAAGACAAATGTTCCGATAAGTTCAAGTGCGTATTGTAAGGTCATGATTTATCTTGAAATAATATTCTCTTCGGAATGAAATGCTTCCTTCGGCTTTTTGACAATATAGCTTTCGTAAAGTTAGGACAAATCGATGAGCAAGCTCTTCTTTGGGTTAGGGAAAGCAAACCTTATCCCTAGTATTTAGGGAATAAAGTACCCTAAATTTTCATTTCCGAAGGGTAAATCGTAACTTAAAAATTCAGGGTAAAACATCACCTTCTCTTTGGAAATGTAAAACATCACAAATGAGACGTCTGTCTTTATACCTTTTTTTTAATACTATTTTATTCGCTATTCCGATTTTGACCTATGGATCCCACATGGATTCACTCAATCGAGGCTCCCCTCTACAGCAGATATTCGAAAAGGACTATGGCACTTCCAAGGCCACCTTGGAGTTTGTCAATTTTGCTGCTCAAGAAACCAATAAGGATACAACGTGGCTGAAAATAGGTGGAGCCATCCGCCTCAATACTATCTACACACACTTTGAAGGACAAACTTTCCCGCTTGGCACCGAGCTTCGCAATGACTGGACTTGGGATACTTGGCGGATCAATGTGGACTCTTACAGTGACGGCTTGCAGTTATCATTCGAGTACCGTTTTTATCCCACTTTCAACACCCATTTTATCAAGTACGGCTGGATCGGTTACCGATTCAACCCCAGCACCAATTTGCAATTCGGAATTACCCAAGTTCCCTTTGGTCTTTTGACTTATGCTTCCCACAGTTGGTGGTTTACGACTCCTTACTACGTAGGCTTGGAAGATGATCATCAGATTGGATTCAATTTCACAAAGGAACTGGAAAACTGGCGACTCAACCTTGCTTATTTTCTGCTTTCAGAACCTAGGGGTACAAATGAACTGAGCTTTGGCGTGCCGGCATCTGCCCGGTATTCTTATGATGTCGTCCCCGTCCCGGGAAATACTAACATCGAACGCCGGCAATTGAATCTGAGGGCTGCGCGCCTCTTGGCGAATGGAGAGCTCGGACTTTCTTTTCAAACCCATGAAGTCTACAATCAAGAGACCACTCACACAGGAAGGCAATTCGCCGGGGCTATCCACTACGAAAACAACTGGGGAAAATGGAATCTGAAGTCCCAAATCATTTACTACAACTTCCAGGACGTACGCGATGATCGTGACGAGGTACTCAGTTTCGTGCAAATGGGGGCTTATGGATTTGGCACCTACGATGTGGCAGCAGAGGCAGCCATGTATACCATTGGAGTATCCCGAGATATTCCTGTGAGCTGGGGACCGATTCGGAATATTCAGCTTTACACGGATTATACCTACATGCAAAAATTCAATGAAATCGAGCTGAATGGTACCACTCAAGGCTTTGCTCCTACCCATATGCTGGTGCCCGGGGCTTTGGTCAGTGCCGGTAAAATCTTCTGCTATTTTGATATCGCACAGGGCATGAATCAGCCTTGGATAAGTGACATTTTTGGTGGAAATGCACTTGGAACGGGAAGAGGAGTGGACTACGAGGAACCCATTAGTCCCACGAATCCCATTTCAAACAAACCTGCCTGGAATACTAGATTGAATATCAATCTGGGGTATTATTTCTAAAAATTTTAGACTATGAAAAATAAATACGTAGATATCCATCCGCCAGTCTTTTGGCCGGCCACGATCTTAATTGTGCTTTTTATCGGTGTCACCCTTTGGGTAGGTGAACCCATGGAAGAGATTTTTGGAAATATGAAAACCTTCATCACGGATCAGACCGGTTGGATATTTATTTTGGTCGTCAATATTTTCATCATATTCTGTATTTACGCCGGTTTCAGTAAGTATGGAAAGATCAAACTAGGCGGAAAGGATGCTGAGACGGAGTTTTCCACATCTGCATGGTTTGCCATGCTTTTCAGTGCCGGAATGGGTATCGGCTTGCTTTTTTGGGGAGTGGCGGAGCCAGTAAGCCACTACGCCAATTCACCAATTTCGGAAGATTACAGTCCCGAGGCCGCTCAAAATGCCATGAACTTGACTTTTTTGCATTGGGGATTTCATGCTTGGGCCATTTATGCCGTTGTCGCCCTTGCTCTGGCATTTTTTGCATACAACCGAAAGCTTCCCCTTACGATACGCTCAGTTTTCTATCCCCTTTTGGGTGAGCGGGTGAATGGCTGGATTGGTGATGTTATCGACGTATTTGCTGTTTTGGCTACTTTGTTTGGTTTGGCAACCTCGCTGGGTTTGGGAGTGCAGCAAGTCAGCGGAGGACTATTTTACCTCTTCGAAATTCCCAATACAGTTTTGACTCAAGTCTTGCTGATTGCGGGGATTACGCTGATTGCTACCATTTCTGTGGTATCAGGGATTGACAAAGGGGTCAAATTTCTCAGTGAATGGAATGTGCGAATTGCAGCCGCCTTGTTGATTTTTGTCCTAATTTTTGGACCCACTTTATTTATCATGAGAGGATTTATCCAAAATGTGGGTAACTACATGAGCAATTTCATTGAAGTATCTACCTGGACGGAAGCCATTCGTGATAAGGGTTGGCAGGGTGACTGGACGGTATTCTATTGGGCATGGTGGATTTCATGGTCGCCATTTGTGGGGATGTTTATTGCCCGAGTGTCCAAAGGGAGAACCATCCGCGAATTTATCTTGGGAGTACTGCTGATTCCTGCATTGTTGACATTTCTTTGGATGACGGCGATGGGCGGTTCGGCGATTTACCTGGATATGCAAGCCGGTAACCATGATCTTGCTGATAATATAGTCGCAGATGCATCCACAGCTCTTTTTGTGTTCATTCAAGAGTTTCCGCTCAGCATGCTTGGGTCGATTATCGGTCTTTTCCTAGTCACTTCCTTTTTCGTGACCTCTTCTGATTCAGGCTCCTTGGTTATCGATAATATTACCTCAGGAGGAAAACTCGACTCTCCTGTTCCTCAGCGTGTATTTTGGGCCGCCGCAGAAGGTGCAGTAGCAGCTGTACTCCTCATTGGAGGTGGATTGGGTGCTTTGCAGACGGCCTCCATCACCACCGGTTTACCTTTCCTGTTTATTTTGGTTTTGATGATGTATTCTTTGAATAAGGGCTTGAAATCTGAGTACCTGAAAATGACTCAATTGGAAAAAGAGCCGGATACTAAGCGTTATGAGAAGAAATTGGAGCGAACACTTTCCAAAAAGAAAGCTCCTCAAAAAGACTAAGACATTTCTACCACCGAAAAAGACGTTAAAAATGAAAGAATTTCGAAAAATAGCCCTCTTTGCGGATCTCACTGAGATGGATGAATTGCTTTTGAAATTTATCAAAGGCTATGATAAACTCTTTGATTTCGAAGAGCTTTACTTGGTTCATCAGATAGAAGTAGAAGCCCTTTCGCCTGAACTGAAAGAGATGCTGGATAAGAAAAATCAGACCCTGGAAGGTTTGATCGAGGAGGATATTGAATCCAAAATCGATGAGGTTTTTGGTCCCGGAAAGTCTACTATCAAAACCTACATCCACCCAAGACCGGACTTTAGTGAATTGGTTCAGTGGCTGAATAAGCAAAAGTTTGATCTGGTTTTCTTGGGTAAAAAGAAAGGGCTTGAGGGTAGCGGTATTTTCAGCAGTAAGCTGGTTCGCCTGCTTCGCACCAATCTGATTTTGGTCCCTGAAACGGCTAGGGCTACGATCACAGATGTGGTAGTTCCCATTGATTTTTCAGATTATTCTCCGAAAGTCCTTCAATCAGCTGAGTTTATTGCTCAAAAAACGGATGCTAAGCTCACGCCTCTTCATGTGTTGAAAATTGGGATTCATTATTTCCCATTTGTAGCTGGGGAAAGTCAGATTCAAAAGAGTTTGGAAAAGGAAGCCCAATCCAAATTTGAGAAATTGAAGAAAAAAGCGAAGACTGACCGCGAGCTGCTTACTATTCGATCATTTGGAAAGCCGATCGGGAATGCGATTTACAACAAGGCAAGGGAGCTAAATTCCGACCTGATTATCATTTCGAAGAAGGGGAAATCTGACGATGAGGATTTGCTAATCGGAAGTGTAGCAGAGAACCTTATTGCCAATGATAAGGATATCAGCGTAATGATTTTGCAATAGTTTTATAGCTTTTGAAGTAAAAAAACACCCATTTCTCTCTGTCCTAAAACCAAAACGGTTTTGGGAGCCTCCAGAAATTGAAAGCCCATTTTCTGTAACTTATCCACATGGCCTTTGGTCAGCACAAAACGTTCTGATTCGTCCGGCAAGCGGTATTTTCCGCCTTCCAGTTTTTCTGACTTCTCTAAGATATCGCTAAAGGCGGTACACATCCGAAACCAAAAAATTCCTCCCGGCTTCAAGACCCGATGAATTTCTTCGATCATCTGCCAAAAGTTATCCACATTTTCTGCAAAATGCAGCACTGCTGAGCAAATAAGGGCATCGAAGGCCTGATTGTGGAATGGAATTTCTTCCAATCTTCCTAGCTGAAACCGATGCGTATCAAAGTTTGGGTCAAGACTCTTTGCCTGATAGCGACAGTACTGAATAGCCAATTCATTGGGGTCTATTCCAAAGATCGGATAGCCCTGATTGATGAAGTAAACCGTGTTCCTTCCTTCTCCACAACCCGTGTCAAGGATTTTCATCTCCTTGGTAAATCGACCCTTCAGGATCTGATCCAAGAGGTAGTTATCCACATTGCCCATTAGCCGATTTAACTCGTTAATCTCCATTTTCTAATTTATCCAAGGCCTTTTGGGCTTTAATCCGACCAATTTCTATCATTTCCGCTGCTCGATAAAACTCCAATGTTCCTGCTTGCTTTCGGGCAACCTTTACCTGTACATCTACCGCATGCTTTTCCAAAAGCATTTCACAAAAACGGTCTTGCAACAGGTCGAATGAGCGCTTCACCAAGTTCAATGTGGAATAATTGATATCTTTTTCTGTGGGTTTTTCCTCCGGAAAGTACTGGGTCATTTTATTTTTATAATCAATCATCCAAGCAGGAAGGCTATTGATAAATCGGTTTCCTTTCGAATCTTTCTTTGGAGGGGCGATGTATTCCTGATCCAGCCCATTGACATCTACTACGACCAAAAGGGTATCATTTTGGGGTGTCAGAAGAGAAATGGGAATCGGATTCAATACACCACCATCTATCAGGGGCTGATTTCCCTGTTTGGCTGGAATAAAGACGGAAGGAATACTGCCGGATGCTCGAATGGCTGCAAATAGGCTTCCCTTATCAAAAATGACCTCTTTTCCGCTTTCTACATCAACTGCATTGCAGGAAAAGGGCAAGGCTAAATCCTCTATCTGACAGTCTGGAACTACCTTTTTTAAAGCCGAAAAGACTTTTTCTCCTTTGATAAAACCCTTACTTGAAAAGGTAAAATCCATCAGGGAAAATACATCGATCCGGTCCAAATTGCAGATCCAATTCTTAAACTCTTCCATTTTGCCACTGGCGTACATTCCGCCTACCAGAGCACCTGCTGAGCAGCCCGCGATTTCGGCTATTTCGTAACCCCGCTCCTCCAATTCCTCAATCACTCCGACATGCGCCAATCCTCGAGCTCCACCGCTACTCAAAACCAATGAAACTTTCTGCTTTTTTGCCATATCTTTAGGATGAAAAATCAATAAACGAAAGTAATAAATATGAGCGAATTCAAACCCTTTCACCTTGCTTTCCCTATTCGTGATATCGAAGAGACCCGTGCTTTCTATGGAGAATTGCTTGGATGTGATATCGGTAGAAGTACTGATAAATGGATCGATTTCAACTTTTTTGGGCATCAATTGTCTGCACACATCAAGCCTGAAGAATTAGCCAAAGCAAATACCAATGCAGTGGATGGAAAAAATGTGCCGGTTCGACATTTTGGGGTGATCCTCCCTTGGGACGAGTGGCATAATCTGGCTGATAAATTGAAAGCGCATGGGATAGAGTTTGTCATCGAGCCATACATCCGTTTCAAAGGTGAAGTAGGAGAGCAAGCGACGATGTTTTTCTTGGATCCCTGCGGAAACGCGCTGGAATTCAAGTCATTCCAAGATGAGTCTCAGATTTTTGCGAAGTAATATCTTTTGAAGAAACACAAGCTAAATACCGGCATCGGTCGAATGATCGAGATCGAAGGAAAGGACTACCTATACTTCAGCGGGACCTCCTATTTAGGGATTCCGCAGGATATAGATTTTTTGGATATTCTGGCTAATAATGTGTTCGAGTATGGTTCTAATTTCGGACAAAGCAGAAAGAATAACATACAGTTAGAAGTCTTTGATGAGTTTGAAACCTTTTTTGCTGAAGAGGCTGGCGCTGATGCAGGAGCACTTTTCAGTTCGGGTTATCTCGCTGGGATCGCTGCCTGGAAGAGTGTCATTAGTCAGGTAGATGAGGTCTGGATCGCCCCAGATGCCCATCCGGCAGTCATTCCAGACGGACATCTAGCAAGTGATCAATTAAATTTTAAACAATGGAAAATTGATTGTCTGGAAAAAGCCGAGTCTCTTTCTTCTCGAAGTATATTGATAATCGGTAATGCCGTGGATGCCTTAAATGTGCAAATCCATGATTATTCTTGGGTGGAAGAAATTGGTAAAAAGCAAAAAGTTTGGCTTCTGGTTGACGACTCACATGCTTTTGGGGTTTTGGGAAATGGAATATTTGGCACTTACTCCAAGATGCAATATGATTCCGTTTCGGTAATTGTGAGCGGTTCTTTGGGAAAGGGTTTGGGCCTGCCAGCAGGAATCGTTCTCTGTCCGGATTATCATATAGACCATATTAAAAATTTGCCTCTTTTCGCTGGGGCTTCTCCTGGATCTCCTGCCCATATCCGGACTTTTTTGGAAATGCAGCATACTTATGAGGCGGCACATGAACACCTGAAGGAATTGTGTCAATACTTCTATGAGTTGATTGCCTTTATGCCTCAGATCGTAGGAAATCCTGACTACCCGGTTTTTCGATATACGGAAGACTCTTGGGTGGAGCAATTGGAGAAATCAGGAATCATCACCTCCAGTTTTCCTTATCCACATGCGGATAGTCCCAAAGTTAACCGGATTGTTCTTTCAGCTTTCCACGAAAAAGAAGATATTGAATACTTAGCCGATATTTTAGAAAACCTAGCCCTTTAACAATGCAAAAGCTAACGATTCTATTTCTGATTGTTTTATTTTCATTCGCTTGTTCTCAAAAAGAGCCGATACTTTTTGAAGATGGTTTGGAGGATTTTCCGACTCTTCAGCGAGTCCTGGATAGTGTGGATAAGTATCAAGTTCAGATCCTTTTTACGCAAATTGATCGAAATGAGCACATGAATCCTATGATGGAAACCTTCTCCTTCAATTTGGATGATGAGCGTTATTTCTATCCGGCTTCCACTGTCAAGTTACCCGTCGCGATTCTTGCCTTGGAGTGGCTGGAAGAGCAGAATGTGGAAAACCTGACCTTGAATACACCCATGTTGACGGATTCCGTGAGGCCCTCGCAAATTCCTGCTTATGTGGATAACTCATCCTTAGACTCTCTTCCCAGCATTGGCCATTATATCAAAAAAATTCTTTTGGTTTCTGATAATGATGCCTATAATCGACTCTATGAGCTTTTAGGACAGGATTACATCAATCAAAAATTGGCAGAGAAAGGCTTGAATCATACAGTGATTAACCATCGACTGAGTTATCCTGCAAATGAGATCGAAAACCGATATTTCAATCCAATCCGCTTTGTGGATAAGTCTGGAAATATTCTTTTGGAATTGCCCGAGAGAACTACCGGAAAGGTTTATTCCAATCCTGAGCGACCGATGATTGGGAGAGCTTACTATGCCGGAGATTCGCTGATTGAGACAGGCATGGAGTTTACCTTCAAAAATAAATTTGCCCTATCTGACTTGCATGGAGTCGTCCAGCGAATTGTCTTTCCTCGCTCCTTCATGGAAGCTGAGCGTTTTAATTTGAATGAGGAGCATCGGGAGTTTATCCTAAAATACATGAGTATGCTACCGGGCGAGTCTGATTTTCCGAAGTACGAAGGACCTGACTATTACGACAGCTATTCGAAGTTTTTCAAGTTTGGAACAGATAAAAATCCAATCCCGGAGCGCTTTCGGATTTTCAACAAGACAGGTTGGGCCTATGGACACCTGATTGATGGAAGCTATTTTGTCGATTATGAGAATGGGGTAGAGTTTTTTGTATCGGCGGTGATTTATACCAATCAAAATGAAACCTTGAATGATAATACCTATGAGACGGAGGGAATTGGGCTCCCATTCTTTGCCGAATTGGGTCAGTATCTTTATCAAAGGGAGTTGAATCGTAAGAAAATATTGAAGCCGGATTTTGAGGGATTGAAATTTGAATACTAAGCGGTGAAACTGTTTGTCAAATATTTTAAGAAGAATTGGGCTTGGGGATTATTGTTTGCAATTCCTCTGGTCTTTTGGCAAAAAGGCTATGTCTATCCCGAGTTGCGTTTCGAGTTTGATTTTCTTCGGGAAAAATCTACTTACTTTGAAATGCTATATTATTGGGCCTTTTGGACTGCCACTCAATTCTTCGTATGGCGCCCCGGGTATTTATGGAAGCAGGAAAATCAGCAATCCAAAAATTCAAATGACTGTCAATCCTAACTCTTCTAATGGCCAATTTACTGAGTTTAGACTCTTTTTGCGGGTTTTTTCCTGGTTTATTATTTTGAGCAGTATAGCTGGAATGCTAGTGAAAGGCTATCTCGGAATCAATCGGGGATTTGATTGGTCGTATTTGAAAGACTTTCGGACTTATATAAGTCTCATTTTCAATATGGCAGTTTGGTCTATAGTGATGTATTTTGCGTTTTGGAAATATAGTCCGGAGTTCCGAAAAAAAATGTGCGAAAAATATGGAGCAAAAAAGTAATTATCCACATTTCTCCATTTTCAAAAAACACCCTCCAAATCAACCATAGCCTGTGGATAAGTATTGCCTATTTGAATTCCTGATTGTTTAAGTTGCGCTGTGGATAACTCCCAGGGTTGATGAATATCAAAGCCTTTAATCAAGGCAAGCTCAGGGACCCAAAGACGCACATATTCTCCATTTCGATCATAATTTTTTCCCTGACGAAGAATATTAAAGTATCGGTTTTCTCTAGGGTCATTTCCTACACCACCTACATACATCCAATTGCCCCAATTGGAACAGACATCATAATCGACAAGTTGACTCTCGAAGTAACTAGCCCCCCAAGTCCAATCAATTCCCAGATCATTGACAAGAAAACTTGCCACATTTTGACGGCCACGATTTGACATGAAGCCGGAGAAGTTAAGTTCTCGCATATTGGCATCTACAAAGGGGACTCCTGTCTGCCCCTCACACCAGCGCTGAAAATCAGCACTATCTCTGCGCCAGGAGTCCCTTGTATTTTTAATCCCTTCTATCTTGAAGACTTTATTGCCGTGTTTCTTGGTGATAAAGCGAAAATAATCTCTCCAAATCAGCTCAAAAATCAACCAAAAAGTGCTTTGGTTTTTCTTTCGCTCCTTTTCATATCGCTTCACCTCTTCATAAATCGTACGTGGAGATATGCAACCTAAAGCTAGCCAAGCGGAAAACTTTGAACTGTAATCTGCACCGATAAGCCCATTTCGGGTTTCTTTATAAACTTTCAAGTGATTACCTTCCCAAAAATAGGATTGGATTCGCCCGAGGCCAGCGCTTTCTCCACCATCAAACTCCATCACCGAACGGCGCTCAGGCTCAGGGTCCTCCAATCCGTAACTTTTCAAATCAGGCAATTCACCACTTTGAGGAATCACTGATTTATTGGGAAAGTTTATTTTATTGGGTTGTGGATAAGTGGGCCTTACGGAAGCCATTTTCTCCACTGATTTTCTGAATTGGGTAAAAACTTCAGGAACTTGCGCCACAGGGAAGGGTAAATCCTCAATGTGATAAAGGGTTGATTGCCAAAATCTTTCAGTGGCTATCCCCTTGGACCAAGCAGCTTTCTCCAAAGACTTATCCACATGTTGTTCTTCTGCAGTCACCTCTTCCGAGAAAAATATAGCATCTGCTTTTACTCGATCAGCCAAGGTGATTATCTCGACCTCTGGATTTCCTCTTAGGATTACTAAGTCTCCGCCAATCTTGCGTAGATTTCTTCTCAAGTCTGCGACAGATTCCAACAGGAATTTTCCTCTGAAACTTCCGGTTTTTGGATAGCCAATTTCCGTCATCTCAAAATGTCGAGGATCAAAGCAATAAACAGGAATCACATCGGCTCCGCTAGAGCAAGCCTTGTGTAATGCTTCCTGATCTTTTACACGAAGATCATTTCGAAACCAAACGATAATCCTATTGAAGTTCATATTGTGCAAACAGGCTGTCTAGGCGAAGTGTTTGGGAGAAAAATAAAAATTGAGTTGTAGCGATTTTGTTTAATTTCAGCTTTGATTCGATTGATTATGAAAAAATTCACGTTGCTCCTCGTTTTACTGGGTCTTGTCCCTTTTTCGGGCTTTTGCCAAAGTCTCCAAGAAAAATTGGGTTATCCCAAAGATTCCAAACTTTTGATCATTCATGGTGATGATGTAGGAGTTTCTCATTCTCAGAATAAAGCTACGTTTGAGGCGATCAAAAACGGCTTGGTCACTTCTACCAGTATGATGTTACCAGCAGCATGGTCTGCGGAGGTCGCCCAAATGGCTAAGGAAATCTCAAATCCGGACATCGGTATTCATATAACTTTAACCAATGAATGGTATCAGTACAACTGGGGTCCTGAAGCGGGGAAAACTGCTGCTCCAGGCTTGGCAAATCCATTGGGACACATGTATCCTACTTGCGTGGAAGTCAGTGAGCATGCTAGCCCGGAGGAAGTGGAAATGGAGGTTCGTGCCCAGATTGAATCCGCCAAATCCTTGGGAATTGATATCACACATCTGGATTCCCACATGGGCTGTATGTTTTTTGGCAGGCCGGAATATTTGAAAATCTATGTCAAGCTCGCCTTGGAATATGAAATTCCAGCCATGCTCAATCAGCAGATTTTACAAAGTTTGATTCTTCCCAATAAGCCCCTTTTTGAAGGCTTAAATGTGGATAAGTTGCCGGTGATAGATCAAATAATTATGGCGGATGAGGCAGCTTATGAAAGTGGAATGGAAGAATTTTACACAGAAGCTTTAAAAAATCTGCCTGCCGGAGTCCATGTTTTGTTGATTCACCTCGCTTTTGATGATGAGGAAATGAACGCTGTGACGGCAGGGCATGACAGTTTCCACGCTCCTTGGCGACAGGCCGATTATGATTTTTTCACTAGTGAAAAAGCAAAGAATTTAATCGAAAAGGAAGGGATCAAATTGATTACTTGGCGGGAAATAGGAAAGGTGATGAAAATTAAATAAGAGTCTTAATTTACTTAGTAATGCTTCGGCTTATTTTCTCATTTTTATGGTTGGAAGCTGGAAGTAGGAAGATGCCATATTCTGAACATTTTGCTTTGTTAAGGTTGTATCCTTTTTTTCTTCTTTAAATGCGGATAATTTTAAAGAATAAAAAATGCACTGTGATGGTGCAAAAAATATTGAATAATGCACTGTGAGAGTGCAAATTATGTATCTTTGATACAAAATTTCCAAATGGAGCAGTTGTTTCAATATTCTCAGCAATTAATCAAACAAGTGGATACAGCATTTACTCGCTATGTCTATGATCGAATTAATTGGAAAAATCGTCTGGTTGGCTTGGTTGGTTTTCGAGGAGTAGGAAAAACGACCCTTATCCTTCAACACATTAAGAAAAATCTGAAGCTTCAAGAAACCCTATATGTGACTGCGGAAGATTTTTATTTTGCAAAGAATCGGCTGATAGACCTTGCCAATGATTTTGTGAATGGTGGTGGTAAATATCTTTTTATAGATGAGGTTCATAAATATCCCGATTGGTCCAAAGAGATTAAGTTAATATACGATTACCATCCGGAGCTTAAAGTAGTATTTACGGGATCTTCTATTCTTGATATCAAAAAGGGGAGTTCAGATTTGAGTAGGAGGGTTGCCATGTATTCAATGCAAGGGCTTTCTTTTCGTGAATACTTGGCACTTAAACACCAAGTTTACGTTCCAATTTACTCTTTAGATCAGATTTTAAATCATCAAGTTGAAATTCCTCAAATTTCACAGGCCTTGCCGCTATTCAAAGAATATTTGAAATATGGTTATTATCCTTTTGCGAGGGATGAGGATTTTGAATTAAAACTTCAACAGGTCGTCAACCAAACATTGGAGGTTGATATTCCAACTTATTCTCAAATGAACGTCTCAACAGGAAGGAAATTGAAACAACTCTTGGCAATCGTAGCAGAGAGTGTACCATTTAAACCCAACATGAGTAAAATTGCAGAGATGCTAAATATTAGTCGGAATAATATAGCGGACTACTTGCTTTACATGGAAGATGCAGGCATGATTTCACAATTAAGAAGTCAAACGGGTGGAATTCGGGCTTTGGGAAAAATCGAAAAAGTGTATTTGGACAATACCAACCTAGTATTTGCCTTGGCAAAGGATAATCAGAATTTAGGGAATCTTCGAGAAACCTTTTTTCTCAATCAAATAAGGCTAAATCACCAAGTCACTTCATCAACCGCGAGTGATTTTAAAATTGGGGGTTTAGAATTTGAATTGGGAGGAAAAAATAAAGGGGAAAAGCAGCTTAAAAATGTCGAAAAGGGATATTTAGTAAAAGATGATATTGAAATAGGTTTTCTAAATACGATTCCCCTTTGGCATTTCGGCTTGATGTATTGACGAAAATCGTGCCGAGTTGAGACATAATAACTTAGCCGAATATTCTAAAAGAAAAAAATGAATATGATAATAAAGTATCCAACATTCGTGAAAGGGTTTCTTGCCTTTTTATTTTTTGTAATGACTATCTCATGTCAAACGTCAATTGATACTCCGTCTAGTATTTTTCAAGATCTGGAAAATCAAGAAGGAATCGAAGGTAAAGCTGAATACCTCAACTCTCCTTTTTCAGCTGCAGGAGATCGTTTGTACTTAGTCGGGCATCAAAATGGAACCTTTCCGGATTTGGGTTGGCATGTGGAAGGTGAAATGGGCGGTATCTGGTTGCATCCAATTAAGTTGCTTGATGGCTTTATAGTACAGCTTGGAGATGATTCTCAAAGCATTTGCCTGACAGAAGGAAAGACTTTCACCAATTATTCATTTGCCAATACGATTGATTATGGAAGCGTATTAGCAGATTTGGAAGTAAAACGTATGCATTTTGTTCCGGATGCGAGGGAGGGAATGATTGTTTTGTATCGTTTTAAAAATACTGGTTCTGTGGATAAATCTTTTGATTTTTCCTGGACTTCAAGGGTAGACCTTCGACCCGTTTGGCTTGGAGAGCGAAGTGGGATGATTGATCAAGCGGACGAGGTAGCTTTCAATGAGTTGACCGGAACATTCACTGCAAAGGATCAAGGTAATAACTGGTATGCAGTATGGGGAACGGATGCGGGAATTCCTCTTACACCTATCAATCCAATCTGCAATTTTGAGTCGAGAGGTATGGGTACTTCGGCTGCCTTCGGGGTCCAACTGAATATTCCATCAGGGTCTGAATTGATTTTTCCGATCTACATCGCAGGTTCAACCGAAAGTGAATTAAAGGCTTTGGAAACCCTTGCTGATTTGAGAGAAAATCTGGAGGCTGACTGGTTTTCCAAAAAGCGGCGCTATGAGGAAATTTCAAAGAAATCAGCCATTGACATTCCAGATAAGCAGCTGCAAAAAGCCTTTGAGTGGACTAAGTACAATACCGATTGGTTGGTGCGGGATGTACCTGGAATGGGTCGTGGATTCGGAGCAGGTTTGCCGGATTATCCCTGGTTCTTTGGGGTGGATAGTGAATATACCATTCAGGGACTGTTGGCTACAGGAAGAAAAGAATTGGTGTACAGTACGGTGGAACTGATTCATGAGCTTTCTGAAAAAACCAACGGAAATGGCCGAATAATACACGAGGCTTCTACCAATGGAGTGGTTTTTAATCCCGGTAATATCAATGAGACGCCCCAATGGGCTTCCATGATTTGGGAGGTCTATCGCTGGACCGGAGATCGGGAGTTTTTGGAGAAGTATTTTCCCTCTGTGGAAAAAGGGCTCATTTGGCTCCTTGAAGAAAATGATCAGGATGGGAATTTACTCGCTGATGGCTATGGGATGATGGAAATCCACGGATTAGAATCGGAGATGATTGATGTGGCTGCCTACAGCTATAAAGCTTTTGCGGATGCGGCGAAAATGGCCGAAATACTTGGGAAAACCGAACTTTCTGAAAGTTATCAACAGACTGCTGACGCCTTGGCTGAAAAAATCAATAGGGATTTTTGGGTACCGGAAATTGGAAGCTATGCGGATTTTATCGGTACAGTGGAAGAAGCCTTGCATCTGATTGAAGGAGCGATTACCCGGGCTGATACTTTATATAAACCCTGGGCTGTAGAGGAGTTGGAGGCTACAAAAAGGAGTTTATCCACATTGCCGAAAGATCAGAAACAGGGTTTTGTTCTCTATCATAATTGGGTCGTGAATACGCCGATGGAGGTGGGTGTAGCTGATCCTGAGAAGGCTCAAATTGCGCTGGAAACAGCACGAAAATATACCAACCCATTTGGCACTTTTGTGACGGGCATTGATCGGGATGAAAGTTCGAAGTCTGAGGATGGATCCTTTACCGGAAGTAAGGTCTTTTCCTACACAGGAGCTGTGATGACTTTGCCGACGGGCGTTTCTGCGATTGGGGAAAATAAGTATGGAAACCCGGACGTGGCCTTGGATTACCTTCAGCGAATGACGCGAAGCTTCAGCTTTGCCTTGCCCGGGTCCATTTATGAAGTCTCTCCTGATTACGGCATGTTTAGCCAAGCTTGGAATTTGTACAGTTATGCGATTCCCATCGTCACACAGTTTTTCGGAATTCAGCCGGATGCAGGAAATCGGGTGATTTATATCCGGCCTCAAATGCCTTCGGATTGGGAAAGTGCCAGCATTGAAAAGGTGGAAATAGGAGACAATGAAATTTCCCTAAGCTATGAAAAGATTGATGGGGAGCTGATGATTGAAGTGACCCAAACACAGAAAAAATGGGGCCTCTCGATCGAAATACCGGAAAGCTATGAACAGGTCAAAATCTTTGGTAAAGAGGTGAGTTCGGATACTCAGAATGGCTATCGCAGAATCTTGATGACAGGAGCCAAGGTTCGGGTGGAGGCTAGGTGAAAAGTGCTGTTGAAAAAAGATTGAACTCATTCTCAAACTTTTTGACTTCCGGATTGTCCTTAAGGAATGGAAAAAAATTATCCCAATTGGATGGCGACTTGCCTGAAATTGGCTGCTGTTTACAATATTCTCTGGGGAGCTTGGGTGGTCATTTGGCCCAATACATTTTTTGAATGGACCGGAATGGAGCCCCTGCAGCATCCTACTATTTGGCAAGGAACGGGTATGATCGTGGGCGTTTATGGTCTCGGATATTGGTGGGCAAGTTACAACCCGCTTAAGCATTGGCCTATCGTGGCGGTTGGCTTCTTGGGAAAGATCTTTGGCCCTCTTGGATTCCTGTTCAATTTCTTGATCTTGAAAGAAATCCCTTTTGAATTCAGCTATACCCTATACACCAATGACCTTATTTGGTGGGTTCCATTTTTCTTGATTCTAAAGCAAGTACATACTCAAACGCAATGGCAACTCCGATAAACCAAAATAAATTCTAATGGAATGGATTCGTCTTTCGGTAGATTCTGGGCTTTTTATTATGGTTTGGTTGGTGCAAATCATCATTTATCCATCATTTCTATATATCGACCCGGAAAAGCTCAACTACTGGCACCGGCTTTACACAGGAAAAATCCTTTACTTCGTTGCGCCCCTGATGTTTATTCAGACCGGAGTGATCGCTTTGCAAATCCTCTCTGATCCACTCATATTTTTGCTTGATGGTTTTTTCTTGGCCATGATTTGGATCAATACCTTTTTCGTGGCCATTCCCATTCACAATAGCATTGATCAAGGCGAAAATGTGGATAAAAGTATCTCTAAACTCCTTCAAGTCAATCGCTGGCGAAGCTGGATGTGGACAGCTCTGTTTTTGCTTTCGGTGGGGAGAATTCTTTTAGATTTCTTAATTTAGCTTCTATCTCGTACAAAAACGCTTTGCACAATTTTACCTAACAAGATTTTTGAAGAGCTAGCATTAAAAAGAAGGGGTTTTGGTAAATCCGAGAACAAAGGAATACCGGAACCTAGAAGTAGGGGAACGGTGGTAATGGTCAGTTCATCAATCAAATCTTCTTTCAAAAAACTCTGAATCGTTTTTCCCCCGTCGATATACAATCGAACATATCCCTGCCTGTTTATTTCTTCCAATATTTTTGAAAGCGAACCGCTGACAATCTTCACTTTGTCCTTGAGCTTGTCTGGTACTTCTTTCAAAGAATTGCTCAAGACAAAAACCGGCTTCTCATAAGGCCAAGGAATATTAAAGCCCAAGACGGTTTCAAAAGTATTTCTACCCATCACCAGAGCATCCATTCCTTCCATAAATTCTCCATAACCCATATCATTTTGGTCCGGGTTGGGGATTGAGTCCAGCCAATCGATTCCACCTTTTTGATCGGCTATAAAGCCGTCGAGGCTGCATCCGATAAAGACCTTGTTCTTTTTTTCCATGATGCTTGAGGGAAAAATTTGTAACGTTGAAAAAAGACACTGCTATGTAAATGTCTTTATACGACATTAAAGATGTGTTTTATTCACTAGTTTTCTTGACGTGACGGAGATAAGCATTGGCTTTATTTGTTGTTGTGGTGTCGTTTTTAATTTTAAGTTGGCTTTATATTTATCTGTCCACCAATTGCTCTCAGAACTTTCATTATGGTCTCAAATTGAGGTTTTGCACCATCTGACAATGCCTTGTAAAGACTTGGCCTGCTCATACCTGTTTCTTCTGCAATTTTTGACATACCCATCGCCTTTGCAATATGTCCAATAGCATTAATGACGTCAGAGCTGTTTCCATCTTCTAGGACAGTATTCAAGTATTCAGCTATCATTTCTTTACTTTCCAAATAATCAGCTATATCAAATTTTGTTGTATTCATTTTAATTGTCTTTTATTTTATTCCAAATCTCATTTGCCTTTTTAATGTCAGTTTGTTGAGTCGATTTTTCGCCACCGATCAACAAAATGATGACGGTTTCATCTTTCTCCTTAAAATAAACCCGATATCCTTTCGCATAATTTATTCTCAACTCACTAATTCCATTTCCCACTGGTTTGCAGTCACCAAGATGACCATCTGATTCAATTTTCTGGATTCTAAAAAGGATTTTAGCCTTTGCTCTCAAATCCTTTAGCTTTCGCAACCATTTGTCAAACTCAGAGGTTTTCTCGATGAACTTCACAGCAAAGTGTATCCAATTGGATACAAATCTAGTTTATTTGTTTGAAATGTAAAAGCGGTTTTTCATCAAGTGGATTTTTGCACCACAACGTTTTGCAGCTACCCGAAGGTGGCGATTTCGAAGCACTTCACCGTCAATCAAGCACAAACTTTGATAGAAGCACAAAGCTTGATTTAACCACAGAACCGCCACTTTTGGGTAGGTGCTGTTAGCGGTAGTTATTTTTTGGTATGTTTTGCAATACGTCATTTGATTATTGTTTTACTTTTCAAAATATAATATATAAGTCCTGCGATTATAAAAGCAAGTCCTGCATAGATGTCAAAATTGTCATTCTCCTTTGGTATAGTTTCATCTATACTTAAATAATATGTTGAGCCTTTGGAAGCGGAAAGAATAAAAATGTTCCTTCCTCTTTCATACAATTGGCTTTCATATTCTTTTGGAATAGTCAGCTTTAAATTGTCACCTTTTTTTATTTCGTTTTCAAATTTTGTCTGATATGACTATTCGTGATGTTGCACGTATGGGTAGACAGCCGCAATAATGAGTCTG
>NZ_JAPEIB010000030.1:0-45776 GCF_028823735.1 Algoriphagus sp. NF | reverse complement strand
GACTCATTATTGCGGCTGTCTACCCATACGTGCAACATCACGAATAGTCATAAAATATTATTTATTAAAAATTCACTAATAAAGTATTAAACAAAATATTCTATAAAAAAGGCTTCAATTTCAGAATTTAATTCTGAGATGAAGCCTAAGGTTAAATTTTGATGAAGAATCGAATTTTTGATTTGAATCAAATGCTTTTACTAAGCATATATTTCCGCAATCTCCTTTTGGAATTTTTCATGGATGACTTTCCGCTTCAATTTCATGGTTGGCGTTAGCTCCCCACTATCCACGCCCCAAGGCTGTGAAAGCAGTTTGAATTTTTTGATTTGCTCCCATTTACCATAATATTTATTGAAGCTATCAACTTCACGCTGATACTTTTCGATGATGTCCTGTCGGGCAATCATTTCTTCATCAGTCGTGTACGGGATTTCTTTATGCTTGCAGTATTCCCGAAGTCCGTCATAACTAGGGACGATCAAAGCTGCGGGGAATTTTTGGCCATCACCGACTACAATCAACTGCTCGATTAGAGTAGACTCTTTAAATTTATTTTCCATCGGTTGAGGAGCAATATATTTTCCACCTGATGTTTTGAACATCTCCTTCTTGCGGTCAGTAATCCGTAGGAAATCTCCGTCAAGTTCACCGATGTCTCCTGTATGAAACCAACCGCCTTTTAGTACTTCTGCGGTCATCTCAGGTTCGCGATAATATCCTTGCATGACATTGGGTCCCTTAACCAAGATTTCTCCATCCTGAGCGATTTTTACTTCCACATCTTTTACAATCTTTCCGACCCAGCCTATTCGTACTTTTTCTGGATCAGTAAGTGTCGCTGTCACGACTGGAGATGTTTCTGTCAGACCATATCCTTCACATACTTTTATGCCCGCGGCCCAGAATACTCGAGCTAATCTAGGTTGGAGTGCCGATGCGCCAGAATTGATTTGCATGATATTGCCACCAAGGGCTTCTCTCCATTTCGAGAAAATCAGCTTATTGGCCAACTTTAATTGGGTATTATACCAGCCACCCATGTCCTTGGAAGGATCATATTTTAGTCCAAGATTAAGTGCCCAGAAAAAGAGTTGCTTTTTAACGCCTGTCAGCTCGTAACCTTTAGCGACGATTTTATCATAGACTTTTTCCAATAATCTTGGAACCGTATTGAATAGATGTGGCTGTACTTCTTTTAGGTTATCACCAATTTTCTCGAGATTTTCAGCATAATAAATGGAAAAGCCCATATACATAAAACAGAAAGAGGCAGTCCTTTCAAAAATATGACAGAGTGGTAGAAAACTGAGAACTTTACCCTCTCCTGGAACGGGGCTCATAATGTTTGAGACCGATAGCAGATTTGAAAGTACATTGTGATGGGTAAGCATGACTCCTTTTGGTCTGCCTGTGGTACCTGAGGTATAGATAATGGTGAATAGATCCTCTGATTTGATTTTATCCTTTTCTGACTCCAGTTGCGCCAAATCACCATCCTCTCCCAGCTTCATCACTTCTTCCCAATGAGCAGCTCCATCCAGCTTGTCGAATGTAAAAATCTCTTGCCCTTTTGCTGCTTCTTTGGCCTTTTCAAAGATGATCTGGTCCCCAGCAAAAATCATTTTCACTGATGCATGCCCGAAAATATAAGCGTAATCTTCGCTAGAAATAGTCGGATACATGGGGACGGAGATTGCACCAATTTGCTGTAGCGCCAAATCAATAAAATTCCACTCGGGTCTATTATCTGAAATGATGGCAACCTTATCCTCAGACTTGATTCCCTTGGCAAGAAATCCCAAACTCAGGCTATCTACTATGGATTTTAAATCTCTGGAGGAATAGGTAATCCATTGACCATCCTGTTTTCGGGAAAGAGCTACCTCTTTATTGTATTTGGAAATCTGGTAAGGAATGAGATCGAATAAGCGTTTTAGGTCCATTGGGTTATTGTTTTGTCTGAACCAATATAGGCAAAAAAATATTCCATCAGAAGAGGTTTATCCACCGCCTCTTATACTAATTGTAAAAAAGAAAAAGATTTAAAAAATTTCTTATTAAGGTTATTAAGGGTGTTAATAAGTGGATAATTACTGTTTACTGATTTTTCCACTTGTTTTCCTATTTCTTCTTGATTTATAAATAGCTTTTCCCCATTTTGTTAACATGTAAATCTCTAAAAATCAGTTCTTTGTTATTTATTGTTTTTACTTGTTGATACTTGGATGTTGAAAGCATGTTATTAATCCTGCTGTTGATAAGATGATTTCTTAAAGTGGAAAGATGAGTAGTTTTGCACCGATCTTGGGATCCAATCTTTTTTCGTGAATGCTTATATGGATAAGTAGTATTTTTCCATTTAATGGAAGCTTGTTTTCCACTTCCATTTTGCCACTTATCCACAGCATTTTCTCTCCCTAGTATCCGGTTGGTTTGCTAGCTTTTATAATTATTCCCTCATTTGTCCATCCGCTTTTGAGAATTACTTCTCCAATTTTTCCTGTATCATCCTTGAAATAGAAGACTCTTTCGGCTAATCTATTTTCATAAAAATTAGCAGGATCCCATCGTTTATTTCCATTGCTATCTTCGATTACTCTTAATTGATAGTTTCCTGGTTGTAGATTTTGAAGAGTGAATTCATTTCCGTCTTTAATAATTTCCTCACGTACTTTTTCTCCTTTGGAGTCTAGCAATTGGAGTATAAATGGACCATTACTCCCTTCAATACTTCCTGACAATACATCTGCTAAAGTCTCTGGTTTGATCTGCCTGTAATTAGCTTTTAATGCCTCTCCATTGTAGGTGCCTGTGATATCTAGAAAGGTAGAGTCCATTGCAGTGAGGGTGAATATCTGTATAGGTAAACTATCTAATACTGGAATGTTAATGGCCAACTCGGTTCTTTTTAAACTATCTGTAAAGAAGAACATTTCCCTGTCTATCTGTATTTGATTTGTGGAATCGACGGGTATAAATAAAGAGTCAGTTTTAATCTCCAAGATAGGCTTATTGAATTTTAGAAGGGCCTTTAGTGTATCCGTGAAATTTAATCCTGAATTGGCTGAAATTATCAATTCATCTGGTTTTCGTTCATTTTTGGGAAATTTGGCCCAAATAGCCGTATCAATTTTATTTTCTACAGAGTCTTTTAATAAGAGATTGACTTGGATACTGTCTGTTATTCCTTCTATTGAGAAAAGTTTTAAGGTGCTTTCTTCCTTTGAATAGAATATGGATTCCCCTAGTCCTTCGATTTCAATGTTATCCTCTACCGTCGATTTATTGAGAATTATATCATAGCTACCATTGGTGAAGCTTGATCTCGAAAATCTTAATTCACTTAAGTCAGCTTGTGATAAATTAAATTGAAGGCCTTCAAGATTTGTTTCTATTGTGATTGTATCCTGCAAAAAATCGTAGGCTTCTGATTTAGATTCAGCTTTGGTGGAATTGTTTGCGTCATGCCAAGCGTAAGCTCTGTACTTGTTAGCTCGTATATTCTCAATGACAAAGTTTCCTAAGCTATCTGCTCGTGTCAAGTAATAGGGTGCCGCTGTGAATAAATCTGTTGTATCATTTTCTAAGTATAGACCAATGATTACATCCCGGTAGTCAAACTGTCTCTTTGGCCAATAATGGTTTACAGAACCGGAAACGGTTAGGCTGTCAATAAATGGACCTGTAGAAAACACAATCTTTAGATTTTCTGCTGGGTTACCTTCTGATAAATCTTGAATTGAATTTTGGAAATTGAATACGTAAGTAGTGCTATCTTCTAATTCCTGATTCAATTCGATTACAACTCGATCCTTGAGAGCTGTAGTTACGATTTCATCCTTTTGGAGTCTTGGAGTTATGATGATGTTTTTGGAAGGATTGTCCAGCTTGATATACTCATCAAATTGCAGTACAATTTCCTCTGGTCTCGTGTTTAGTTCTTGAGTTTCAGGATAAGATTGAAGCAGTTTGGGTGGTTCTTCATCTCTTGGTCCTCCTTGAGGTGAAGACTGTTTAGCGCATCTGCTTAGACTTATGGCAGCTAAAAAAAGTATGACAATTCTTATTTTTTTCACTTCTTCTTAAGTATGTAGAGAATGCTAGAGTAATTTCCTGATTCCTTTGCTTTCATATTTGAATCCAGTCCTGAAATAAAAGACTTTGCCAAAGAGGTTAAGTTTTGATTCTCAGGATTTAAATATTTTTCAGATAACAAGGAGACATAATAGCTGTCGAAAGTCATGGGATATCGCTCGACTATTTGGAGATTAAACTTGTTGGCCAAATTATCAAAGCTTTTGGTATCAAAATGATAAAGATGTCTTGGTACATCCCATCCTGCCCAATATTCTTTGTATTTCAATGCATCTGGAGACTGGTGATTAGGTAGTGCTATTAATATATAACCATTTGATTTTAAGATATTTATAACATTTTTTACTGCTTTTCTTAGTCCGTGAACGTGTTCTAAGACATGGAATAATGTGATGATATCAAATTTTTCCGTTGAGGGTATATTTTCTAGTTCTTCGGCTATCTGAACCTTTAATTTCTCTTCAGCTAGCTTTCTAGCAGTTTTACTTGGTTCTATTCCGGATACCTTCCAATTTTTACTTTGAAAAAACTTAAGGAGTTCCCCGGTACCACATCCTATGTCGAGTATACTTTTATCCGTACCAAGAGAGCTGATTAGCTTATATTTTTTCTTGATATTTATTTGGCGTATCTGATTGTAAATTTTTGAGATAAAAGAATTTGAATCATCTGAATGGGAATAATACTCATCGAACTCGTAGTATTTAGCTATTGAATTTTTCCCTGGTCTTGGATTCGTAAATAAGAGGTTGCATTCCTGGCAGTGACATAGGATAAAATCTTCCTGACTTACCGCAAAATCTTTGATGGTTTGGTAATTAAGAAAATGCCCACTTTTGCAGAGTGGGCATTTATTTAGTCTCTTTAGCATTTTATCTTCCTAAGTATACAGTAAGAATAGAAAGGTCTGCGGGTGATACTCCGCTTATTCTTGAAGCTTGTCCTAAGGTAATTGGCCTAATTTTATTGAGCTTCTGTCTACCTTCTGCGGATAAAGCAGGAACCTGCAAATAATCGAATTTTTGAGGTATTTTGAAATCTTCCATATTCGATAGCTTCTCAACCATTTGCCGTTCTTTTTCGATGTAGCTATCGTATTTGATCTGGATTTCTGCTTGCTCCAGTACATCTTGGGCGAAACCTGAAAGATAGCTTTCTAAGTCCTTATCCAGCATTTTCAATTCATTAACACCTATCTGCGGCCTTTTTAAAAGCTTTTCTATTGAAATCTTTTCTCTAATTGTTGCCGTTCCTATTTCTTCAAGAATTTCATTGGAAATAGCAGGTTCCAGTTTTTTCTGTTTTAGATCGTTTATCAACCGAGCAGTTTCTTCTTTTTTGCTCTGCACTTTATCGAAGCGTGATTGTTCTGCAAGTCCAATCTGATATCCTCTCTCCGTAAGTCTAATGTCTGCATTATCTTGTCTTAGAAGTAACCGGAACTCAGCTCTTGAAGTAAACATCCGGTAAGGTTCCTCTGTACCTTTATTGATCAAATCATCGATTAGTACTCCGATGTATGCTTCTGATCTTTGAAGGATAAAAGGGTCTTTCTTTTGAACTTTTAAGCTAGCATTAATTCCTGCGATTAATCCTTGCGACCCAGCTTCTTCATATCCCGTGGTGCCATTGATTTGACCGGCAAAGAATAGATTCTCTACCAGCTTTGTCTCAAGGGTTAGACTCAATTGGGTTGGAGGAAAAAAGTCATATTCAATGGCATATCCTGGACGGAACATCTTTGCATTTTCAAATCCAGGAATCTGCCTCATGGCTTTATATTGTACATCCTCAGGTAATGAGGTTGAAAAGCCATTCACATAGATTTCTACCGTATTCCAACCTTCAGGTTCCACGAAAATTTGATGTCTTTCGCGCTCTGCAAATCGATTGATTTTATCCTCAATGGATGGGCAATATCTAGGTCCAAGGCCTTGAATTCGTCCATTAAACATGGGAGAACGATCAAAACCGGTCTCTAGGGTCTGATGAACATCTTTATTCGTATAAGTAATCCAGCAAGTTCTTTGTTCTTTTAAAGGGCTTGTTTCATCAGAATAGCTGAATTTTTCTGGATTCTCATCTCCGAATTGCACTTCCATTTTAGAGTAATCAAGACTTCGACCATCTACTCTAGGCGGTGTCCCTGTCTTCATTCTTCCGGATTCGAATCCCAATTCAACCAATTGCTCGGTGATTCCTTTTGATGCTGATTCACCTGTTCTTCCTCCTCCAAATTGCTTTTCGCCTATATGTATGATTCCATTCAGGAATGTTCCATTTGTAAGAACGACAGATTTGCCAGTTATTTCTATGCCCATACCGGTTCGTACGCCAACTACTCGTCCACCTTTCACCACAATACCGGTTACCATTTCCTGCCAGAAATCTACATTTGAGTTTCTTTCTAAGGCTAATCTCCACTCTTCAGCAAAGCGCATTCGGTCATTCTGGGATCTAGGAGACCACATAGCAGGTCCTTTGGATCGATTTAGCATCCGAAATTGTATCATTGATTTGTCTGAAATTATACCAGACATACCTCCTAGTGCATCAATTTCCCGGACTATCTGTCCTTTTGCTACTCCACCCATTGCAGGATTACATGACATCTGAGCAATGGTGTTCATATTCATAGTGCATAAAAGCACCTTGGAACCCATCTTTGCGGCAGCGTGTGCTGCTTCACAGCCTGCATGGCCTGCCCCTACTACAATAACATCGTATTGATCGAACATGTGTATTTTCTTTACTGTTTCACGTGGAACATGGAAGGGTTATTTTCCTGTTTCACGTGGAACACTTAATTCTTCGAATAATTTAATTCCTTCTGATTCCTTTCTTCTCATGGCTTTTACCTCCTCTTCTTCCTTGTCTTTATAACCCATGAGGTGGAATAATCCGTGACCTATGACTCGGCTAAGTTCTTGTTGCAACTCCGATTTATGAGTCTTTGCATTTTCTTTTACTCTGTCTATGCTAATAAAGATGTCTCCTTCTATGACATTCTCATCTTCCGAATTATCAAATGTGATGATATCAGTTAAGGTGTCATGATTTAGATATTCTAAATTGATTTTATGAAGGTATTCATCTGAGCAGAAAATGTAATTGAGTTCTACGATTTGAAAACCCTCTGAAGTGGCAAGTGAATTAAGCCAACTTTTGCGCACTCTTTTTTGAGGTAAATTGAAGCTAGTGTCTTCAGTAAAGAAATGAATCGCCATTTCAATCCATATAAAAAGAAAGAATGGTTTTCTTTCCTTGGTTTTCAAATTTTACTTCATCGCTTAGATGCTTGATCAAGAAGATTCCTCTTCCCCCTGGTTTTTCAATATTTTCAGGTGCAGTTGGATCCGGAAGATTATCAATTTCAAACCCATTTCCTTCATCTTCGATGACAAAACTTAATTTGTCATCCTCTGCCATTAATTCTAAATGAACCAGTTTTTCCTTATCACTTTGATTTCCGTGTAGAATGGCGTTGCTGATACATTCTGTTACAGAAATCATGATGTTGCCATAGATGTCATCATTGATATCAAACTTTTCCCTTGCATTATCGATGAAGCTTTCAATTATCTTGATATTATCGATTAATGAGGGGATTGAAATTTTTATGGAGTTCATGATAAAATTTTGACTATAGCAACAAATAATTTTATAATTCCTTTATTTCCAAAGCGATAGGACAATGATCTGAGTGGATCACATCTTGGAGAATATTAGCACTTTTCAAACGACTTTCCATGGCTTGAGTTGCCATATGATAATCTATTCGCCATCCTAAGTTTTTGTTTCTGGCATTTGCTCGATAGCTCCACCACGAATATTGATGTGGATCCTGATTGAAATGACGGAATGTATCGATAAATCCTGATTCAGTGAATTTATCCATCCAAGCTCTTTCTTCTGGAAGGAATCCACTGGAGTTTTTATTAGACACAGGGTTGTGAATATCTATAGGCTTATGGCAGATGTTATAATCGCCGCTCAAGATCAAATTTGGATTCTCTTCTCTTAGGTCTTGCATGTAGCCAAAGATATCGTCTAGGAATTCGTATTTGAAGTCCTGACGAATATCACCGGTGGTACCAGATGGAAAGTAGGCAGATAGGAATGAGAAGTCCTCAAAATCTGCCTGTATTATTCTGCCTTCTTGATCGTACTTTTCCAGACCTATTCCATACTTCACATTTTTTGGAGTGGATTTGGAAAATATAGCTACACCAGAATAGCCTTTTTTCTCAGCTGGAAACCAATACAAATTATAGCCTAAGTCTTTAAAAACCTGGGTTTCTACTTGGTTTTCATGGGCCTTAAGTTCCTGTATACCAATGATATCCGGATTTTCTTTCGCAAGCCAATCAGAGAAGCCTTTGTTCATGGCTGCTCGGATTCCATTGACATTATAGGAGAGAATTTTCATTTTAATCTATTTGCAGTTCGTATTCTTTTTCAAAGTATTCTAATACTTGGATTTTCAACAACTTCTCCTGCTCCAACAAGTCGAAGTGCGGTAACTCTTGTTTTAAATTCCAATGAGGCCATCCATCTTGGTCTACATATTCAAGTTCGTAATAACCGGCATAGCTGAGAACTTTACAAATGGCAATGTGCATCAAGTCCTGCTTTTCTTCTTTAGAGAAATGCTTGGATCCCTTACCAAGTTCCTGTACCCCAATTAAAAACAAGACTCCATTGAGATCCTTGGGTTTCTTACCGATAGTTTCTTCCAATTCTAGCAGCAACTTTCCCCACTTTCTTTCTAAATCAAGATCTCTTTTAAACATTATAAACTATTGATTTTCAAGTGTTTCCCAATACTCTACGGCTCTTCTTAAATGCGGAATGACGATAGACCCACCGATCAAAACAGCAATAGAAAAGACCTCAAATACTTCTTTTCTCGTGACTCCGGATTCAAAGCAAGATCCCAAATGGTACTTGACGCAGTCGTCACATCGCATCACCATGGAACAAGCCAAACCAATCATTTCTTTGGTTTTGATATCTAACGCTCCGGCTGCATAAGCATTGGTGTCGAGGTTGAAGAACCTTTTGATCACCTTATTGTCCTCAGCGAGAATCCGCTCGTTCATTTTAGCGCGGTAATCGTTGAATTCTTCCAATAAACCCATTAAATTAATGCATTAGTGTTGAATAATCTGCAAATATACAGATATCTGTATGACCCATGAACAACAGCCTTTTAATCCAAAGCGTTTATTCTTCTTCAAAGATTTTTTGGATCTGATTTTTCCGCAAAATTGTGTGTCTTGCGGAAGGAACCTTTTTGATTGGGAATTGAGTCTTTGTGGTATTTGTAAAAACAAACTACCTGTATCTAGTTACCACCTCCGACCGATAGATAATGACTTAACACAAAAACTTCAAGGTCTTTGTCCCGTCTCGCGTTGTATCTCTTTCTTGAAGTTTTCCCGAAAGGGTATGAGCCAAAGGCTACTTCATACGCTCAAATACCGAAATAAGCCAGAATTAGGCAGGGTTTTGGGAAATCTTTTTGGTAAAACTTTGATCGAAACCGACTTCGCCGGCACTTGGGATGCTATCGTGCCTGTTCCTTTGCACCCTCAAAAACTCAAGCGAAGAGGATATAATCAAAGTGAAGAGTTTGCGAAAGGAATCGCGGAAGTTTTGGCTATTTCTGTCGAAAATTGTCTGGAAAGACGCAAATGGACAGAAACTCAAACCAATAAGTCGAGAATAGAACGAATAGAGAACGTTTCTGGAGTATTTGAGATAAAAAATACCGCTCAGATACTAGGCAAAAACCTCCTTTTGGTGGATGATGTGATTACCACGGGCGCTACGCTTGCTGCTTCAGCAACTATTTTGTGGGAGAATGGAGCAAAAACAGTAGATTTGGCTACCATCGCTGCAGGCGGAGGGTACTAAACCATGATAGACATCGAATCACTCAAATATCCCATTGGCAGGTTTTCTATGCCTGAAAAGCCGGATTTGGAAACGGCTATTTCAGAAATCACCCAATTCCCAGAATTGATTGAAGCTGCGACTGCCAAACTTTCAAAGGCTCAGTTGGATAGCCCTTACCGACCGGGCGGATGGTCCGTGAGGCAAGTGGTGCACCATTTGGCTGACAGCCATATGAATGCTTTTATCCGCTTTAAACTCACTTTGACAGAGGACACACCTACCATCAAACCATATTTGGAAGCGTCATGGGCAAATTTGGCAGATAGCTATCTTGATATTGAATCCTCCATCGTTTTGCTCAAACAAATCCATTTTAAATGGGCTGTTTTGCTTGAAAGCATGAGTGCTGAGGATTTTGATCGCTGCTATTTCCATCCCGAATCTCAAAAAAAGGTTCCTCTATCGGAAGCCATTCATCTTTATGTTTGGCATGGATTACATCATTTAGCTCAAATTCAGCATTTGGCCCTTCGAGAAAACTGGTAAAATTTAAAAATCATGTACGTTTCCCTTGAAAATCAAAGAATCCTTGTCACCGGAGCTTCACGCGGTATAGGTCGTGCTATCGCAAAACAACTTTCCGACTCAGGAGCAGAAGTGATTATTCATTTTAATTCCAACAGAAAAGAAGCAGAATGTTTACAGGCTGAATTGAAAAACCCTTCTCATTTGGAGCCTTGTGATTTAGCAGATACTAATCAGGTAATGGGTTTTATCCCCAAATTGGTAGAAAAATATGGCCCAATTTCCGCTTTGGTCAATAATGCTGGGATATCCCCTTCAGCACCCGATTCTTTGGAGACGGATGAATGGCTGAAAGTTTGGGAAAAAACCATGGCAGTCAATGCCACTGCAGTGGGCATTTTGTGTAAGGAGTTTATCGATCAGGCAAAAGCACAGGAAAATGGTCGAATCGTGATGATTTCTTCCCGGGCAGCCTTTCGGGGAGACACGACGGATTATTTGGCCTATGCCGCCTCCAAAGGGGCCTTGGTCAGCCTGACCCGATCGATTGCTAGACATTATGGCAAACAAGGCATCAAGGCATTTTTGATAGCTCCCGGATTCACCAAAACAGACATGGCCAATGAGATTTTATCAGTGTATGGGGAAGACTTTGCTCTAAAAGATATTGCGCTTAAAGAACTTGCCAGGCCGGAAGACATGGCGCCGATGGTGACTTTGCTTTGCTCCGGACTTGCAGATCATGCAACAGGCACGTCAATAGACATCAATTCGGGCTCCTATGTGAGATAGATTGAAAAATGGATAAACAAGAATTTAGAAAATATGCCCACCAACTGGTGGATTGGATGGCGGACTACCTGGAAGAAAAGGAAAAATATCCGGTAACTCCTTTGGTTAAGCCTAAAGAGATTTATAATCAATTGCCTGCCACCGCACCTGAAAAAGGAGAAGATTTTGAGAAGATCTTTCACGATTTTCAGGAAATCATTTTGCCAGGAATGACTCATTGGCAGCATCCGGCTTTTTTTGGATATTTCCCCGCGAATAATTCTGAGCCCTCCATTTTGGCAGAAATGCTTATGTCCACTTTGGGTGCACAATGCATGTCTTGGCTCACTTCTCCTGCCGCCACAGAACTCGAGGAGCGCGTCTGTGATTGGCTTCGGGATGCTAAAGGAATTGATTCGAAATGGAAAGGCGTCATTCACGATACCGCAAGTACGGCCACATTGAGTGCGATTTTGACTGCCCGAGAGCGAAAGTCAAATTGGGAAATCAATGAGAAGGGTTTCTCAGGTAAAGAACATTACCGAATCTATTCCTCTTCCCATGTGCATTCATCTATTGACAAGGCGATTCGAATCGCAGGTTTGGGTGTGGAAAATCTCGTCAGAATTGAAGTAGATGAGGAATTTGCGATGATACCTGAGGCTTTGGAAGCAGCCATCCAAAAGGATATTGATGCCGGAAAAACCCCTCTTTGTGTAGTCTCTGCCCTAGGTACCACCTCCAGTACAGCAGTAGACCCGATCGGTAAAATCTCGGAAATCACTCAAAAATTTGGCATTTGGCATCACATCGACGCTGCTTTTGCAGGCACTGCTTTGCTTTTACCCGAATTTCAAAGTCTTATCAAAGGGCATGAAGCGGCGGATTCCTATGTTTTCAACCCACATAAGTGGATGTTCACCAATTTCGATTGCACTGTTTTATTCTTGAAGGATCCCAAGGACCTTGTCCAAACATTTTCTCTCACTCCTGAATACCTAAAGACCGATTTGGACAAAGAAGTCAACAATTACCGCGATTGGGGAATTCAGTTGGGTCGGAGGTTTCGTGCTTTGAAACTGTGGTTTGTGATCCGAAGCTATGGCCTTAATGGAATTCGAGAAAAGCTGCGTCATCACCTGATGCTTACCCAAAAAGCGGCACAATGGATCGAAGAAACCAAGGGTTTGGAAATACTTGCTCCCGTAAAGTTTAATACCATTTGCTTTCGACAAAAACTGGATTCGGCTGATCATAATGTTGAAAATCAATTTAATGAAAAATGGATAGGAGCTGTAAATGAAACAGGGAAGGCATTCTTTTCTCATACCAAACTGAATGGGAAATATGTAATTCGATGGGTCATCGGGCAAACCGACGTCACGGAGAAACATATCGAATCAGCCTGGGTTTTATTACTTGAAACACGCCAAAAGCTACTTCAAGAAATCTAAAACATGCCTTCCAAAGATCCCATTCTTACTCCGGAGCTTCTAAAAATCATAAAAATCTTCGGTGCGGCTTCTATCCTTTTGGTGGTGGTTTTTTCTTTTTTTGACTCTTATCGTGCTAATAACTCCGGAGAGGACAGAACTTTCCGGATGACCTCGTCTTCTCGTCTTTATTTCCTCAATCTAAAAGCTATCAATTATGACCGCGAGAATCGAAACGATGCGGGAATGGTCCTTTATCGACATAATGGATTTGGATTAGATAGTGAAGAGGCTACCTTGATATTGGTCCTCATTTTAAACAGTCAGAAGGATGAAAGTTATCTCTATTTAGAGCCAAAGAACATAGATTGGCCTATTCGATTGTCTTTTGATGAAAATGGTCAAACAAGGCAATTGAATTTGGAAAATGGAAATAAGTTTGATCACTTGGAGCAGGTTACTCAGCTCCAAAAACTCTTAGAAGAAGAGGTAAAACTGTTTTTACTAGACGAAGATCAAAAAATACCACTTTGGGGCTCCGAATCTGAAAAAGACGCTATCAAATCTACTTTTGAAGACTATTTTCGGATTATCGAAAACTAAATCAAATTATGACCTCACCACAACTAGAGTTTTTTAAATCCCAAATTGGTAAAACCCTCGACCAAACTCCCTCTGCAGCTGGTAATTGGTTGTCGGGCACATTATTGGAAATCGAGCCGGGTTTCGTCAAAGTATCTTATACCATCCGACCTGACATGTGCAATCCAGCCAAAATCCTTCATGGCGGGATCGCTTCCTTGATGATGGATGATGTCATCGGGATGGCAAACTTTGTCTCCGAATCCGAAGTCCTGATGACAAGCATCAATTTGAATGTTGATTTTTTGTCCTCGGCCAAGCTTGGAGAAAAAGTTGAGGTTTCCGCAAAATTAGTTCGCTCAGGATCAAACCTAAATCATTGGGAATCCGTAATTCGAAAAGAGTCCGGTAAGGTGGTAGCTAAAGCGAGCTCCAACATGATCAAAACTCATATCAAAATTAAAGAAATCCTAAACAAATAATCTACACAATTTAATTTTACACAATGAAAAAAACTTTTCTAATTCTCGTTTTTAGCCTATTTTCTAGTCTAGTCTTTTCTCAAGTTACAGTTTCTTATCATCATGGAACCTTGCCTTTTATTGGGATCAATAATCAATTTGGAGAGCGATTTGTACCGGAATTTCGATTAGGCACCAATGATTTTTTGACCGATTTTGACGTGGAGCTAGTCGCGAACTTCCTGATCATGAAAGAAGAGAATGTAGAAGTTTATGGTGGCTTTGGAGGAAGAGTTGGTGATATTGATGGACTAGTTATTCCTATTGGTGTAAATGCCTTTCCTTTTGCGCGAAAGGATTTCGGCTTTCATTTTGAATTAGCTCCCATCGTCGGTGATTTTGATTATTTGAGAGGCACTTTTGGAATCCGCTATCGATTTATTGATTGAATTGCCTGAGTTTGACCATCAAATCCCAAAGTGCTATTCCAAGTGTGACTGAGATATTCAAGGAGTGCTTGGTGCCAAGTTGGGGTATTTCAAGTACTTGATCACATTCTTTTAGTACATCATCTTCCACTCCAAAGACTTCATTTCCGAAAACCAGGGCATATTTTCCATTTCGGTCAGGCTCAAATTCATTGAGGTATGTGGACTGATCAACCTGCTCAAAAGCAAAGATTTGATATCCTTCAGCTTTGAGTTTGTGTATGGTTTGAAGAGTATTGAGGCAATATTCCCACTCAACGGATTCTGTGGCTCCGAGCGCAGTTTTTTGAATATCCCGATGAGGTGGCTTTCCGGTAATTCCGCAAAGGTAGATTTTCTCAACTCTAAAAGCATCTCCGGTTCGGAATGCCGAACCCACATTATTGAGGCTTCGAATATTATCCAATACCAGACAGATTGGTGATTTCTTCGTCTCTTTGTATTCCTCAACCGACAGACGATCGAGTTCTTCCATACTTAATTTCTTCATCTTTTTTGATCTACCTTGCTTATGGATTATTTTCAGCTTTATTTCAATCCCCAAATTTAACAGAATTCACCAGCAGGTATGAGTAAGTCCAAAGATGGTAAGGAAACACCCTTGATGAAGCAGTATAATGCGATCAAAGCAAAGCATCCCGGAGCCTTGCTGCTTTTTCGGGTGGGGGACTTTTATGAAACCTTTGGTGAAGATGCGGTTACGGCTAGCAAGGTACTGGATATAGTTCTGACCAAGCGTGCCAATGGGGCGGCTTCACATATAGAGCTTGCTGGCTTCCCCCATCATTCTTTGGATAACTACCTCCCAAAGCTGGTGCGAGCAGGAAATCGCGTTGCCATTTGTGATCAGCTTGAAGACCCCAAGTCAGTCAAGGGCATTGTGAAAAGAGGGGTCACCGAACTGGTAACTCCAGGGCTTTCCTATAATGACCAAGTTCTTGACACGCGGAAGAATAATTATTTGGCCTCTATTCATTTTGGAAAGGAAAAGCATGGGCTGGCTTTCTTGGATGTTTCTACCGGTGAATTTATGTGCGCAGAAGGAAGTAGTTCCTATGTGGAAAAACTCCTCCAAAGCTTTGCTCCTTCGGAGATTATTTTTTCTAAAACGGCAAGAAATCAAGCTTCTGATCTTTTCAAAAACGATTTTATCAACTTTCACTGTGAGGACTGGGTTTTCCAATATGACTTTGCATATGAAAAGCTGAAAAATCATTTTGGTACAGCAAACCTGAAAGGCTTTGGTATCGAAGAGCTTGAAATGGGAACAGTGGCCGCAGGAGCTGTTTTGCATTACCTCGAGGAAACTGAGCATAAGGAAATCCAACACATCGCTGCTATTTCAAGAATTGCGGAGGAAAAATACGTTTGGCTGGACAAGTTTACCATCCGTAACCTTGAATTGGTTTTTCCACAGCATGAGGGAGGCGTTCCTTTGATTCAGGTTTTGGATCAGACAGTCACTCCGATGGGTTCACGCATGATGAAGAAGTGGATGGTTCTGCCTTTGAAAGAAAAGGCTCCTATCGAAGAACGGCAAAATGTGGTCGATTTTTTTGTCCAAAACCCCCATTTGATTGAAGAGATCATCGGTCAACTTAAAATGATCGGGGACTTGGAGCGATTGATTTCCAAGGTGGTAGTTGGACGAGCGAACCCTCGGGAAATGAATCAAATCAAACGGGCACTCAAAGCAACTTTACCCGTAAAGGAGCTTTTGAAATCCCAAAAAAATGCTACGCTCAAGCGTTTGGCTGATCAGATTTATCCTTGCGATTACCTCTTGGAAAAAATCGACAAGGAACTTCAGGAAGATGCCCCTATGCTCATTCATCAAGGAGGAGTCATCAAAGACGGCGTAGATAATGAATTGGACGAATATCGAAATCTAGCCACCAAGGGAAAGGATTTTCTGGTCCAAATCCAGCAGCGTGAAATTCAGAATACTGGGATCACTTCGCTGAAAATCGCTTTCAATAAGGTTTTTGGATATTATCTTGAAGTTACTCATGCTCATAAGGATAAAGTACCTCAGGAGTGGATCCGAAAGCAGACCCTCGTAAATGCGGAGCGTTATATCACTCCGGAACTTAAAGAGTACGAAGAAAAAATCCTTAATGCTGAGGAGCGGATGATTGCTTTGGAGCAAAAGTACTTCACTTTGCTTGTGGAAGAGGCTGCTCAATTTGTAACGCAAATACAGCAGAATGCAAGGGTAATCGGGACACTGGATGCCTTGCTTTCATTTGCTCAGGTGGCATTGACCAATAATTACGTCAAGCCAAAAATTGCTGATACGGATACGCTGGAAATCAAGGATGGTAGACACCCTGTAATAGAGCGACAGCTTCCTCCTGGAGAGGATTATATCCCCAACGATATTTACCTAGATCACGATAGTCAGCAGATTTTGATCATTACCGGTCCCAATATGGCTGGTAAATCAGCCTTGCTCCGTCAGGTAGCCTTGGTGGTGTTGATGGCTCAGATGGGAAGTTTTGTGCCGGCTTCTTTTGCGCGAATAGGAATCATAGACAAGGTATTTACCCGCGTCGGTGCCTCTGATAATCTATCAAAGGGAGAATCTACCTTTATGGTTGAAATGACCGAAACAGCCAGTATTTTGAACAATCTTTCGGGACGCAGTCTGGTCTTGATGGATGAAATCGGAAGGGGAACTTCCACATACGATGGGATTTCCATTGCCTGGTCTATTGTCGAGTATTTACATAATCACCCGACTTTTAAGGCCAAGACGCTGTTTGCGACGCATTATCATGAGCTCAATCAGCTAACGGAAGACTTTCCGAGAATAAAAAACTTCAACGTGTCGGTGAAAGAGGTAGGAAATAAAGTGATCTTTATGCGTAAATTGAAGCCAGGAGGAAGTGAGCATAGTTTTGGTATCCATGTGGCTCAAATGGCCGGAATGCCAAATCCCATTGTCCTTAGAGCTTCTGAGATTATGGGTCATTTGGAAAAAGACAAAGCACTTCAGAAAGGCAAGGAAAATCTTAAATCAGTACCAAAAAACAACTATCAACTCAATCTTTTTGAAATGGACCCTAAGTTCAAGGAAGCAAAGGAACTCTTGGACCAAGTGGATATTAATTCCATTTCCCCAATAGAAGCTTTACTGAAACTCCATGAGGTCAAGAAAAAACTCGATTGATTTTTAATAGTTATAATTACATTAATTAAGCCGATTCATATGAAAAGTATGGATAAAGTATTTCTAAAAGACCTTAAGAAACAGGATCAGTATACCAAATTTTTTCAGAATTGGGCTGAGCAGGGGTTTAAAGCCCATCCGAATGAAAAAAGGTTGATGGAAGAGCTTGAAGCCCTCAGTAAAAATATTGGGATTCGAGAAGGTTTGGTTATTGCCTGTTTTGATTATCGAAATTTAAACCTTGCTTTTTTCACGGGTGAAGTAGAAAGAATTACAGGCTATCCTGAATCAATTTTCCGAAAGAAAGGAATGGAAGTATCCTTCACGATGCTTCATCCCGAAGACAGGGAAGAGATGTTTAAATTTCAGAAGATCGTATTTGACCAATTCCATCAATTGTCTTTAGCAGAAAGGCACACCTTTGAGTTTTCTTACACCACCAGATGGGTACATCGTACCACCAGGGAGATAAAGTGGATGATGGCGAAGGTTCGGCCGTACTTTATAGATAAGGCTGGTAACTTTGCGATGGATCTACATATCATCTTTGAGCTTCATACCCCGCCCAAGGTGAATAGTTATGATTGGACCTATTCTTATACACAGGATGATGGCACCCGGGTATTGGTGACAAAAAGTGCTCCCGAGAAAAAGAAAATTAAGCTTAGCAATAAGGAAAAGGAGGTTGTTCAATTTATTTTAGATGGGCTTTCTTCTAAGCTAATAGCGGATAAATTGAATATTTCAGTCAATACTGTAGCGACCCATCGGAAGAATATCCTTAGAAAGTTAGGGGCAAAAAACGTCGGTGAAATGCTCAAAATTATTGGGTCCTACGAGTTTTAAGGAATCGGAGAATGAATTTTTCGATTTTTCAAAAAAATTTCCACTCTTGAATATTGCAAAAATCGTAAGTAGGCGTACCTTTGCATCCACAATCAGCTAATCGAACGGATTAGCATTCAAAAAGCGAGAGTAGCTCAGTTGGTAGAGCACGACCTTGCCAAGGTCGGGGTCGCGAGTTCGAATCTCGTCTCTCGCTCAAAAGCCCTTGATTCAAGGGCTTTCTTGTTTCAAGACCTTGACAATTCTCTATTGCAAGATAGAGCAAGCCGGGATGGTGGAATAGGTAGACACGCAAGACTTAAAATCTTGTGGCCTTTAGGCCGTGCGGGTTCGATTCCCGCTCCTGGTACAGAAGCCTCGCTTCGATATTTATCGAGCGGGGCTTTTTTGTTTTCAAGGAAAACTCTTTCTGTTCTTCCAGAAGAATACCGCTTATTTCCGATGACTTTTTTTTACCTTATTCGATGACTTTATAGAATGACCCTCCATCTTATCGAATGAATAGACTCTTGTTTCTGTTTTTTTTCTTCCTTTCTCTCTCACTTTTAGCTCAAGACCTTTCTACTAAAGCTGAATTGGAAAGCATGCTCGAGAATGGACAGGAGAAAGAAGCCTTAATTCAAATTGAGGATTTCACCCAAAGTCTGATTGAGCAGGGGAAATTCGACAGCCTTCCTCAATATTTAGACCTTTACGGCCGAATCCTACAAAAGAACGTTGACAATAATGAGTCTGAACAAAGGCTTCTTGCAATCCATCAGAATTGGGAGGTACTTTCACAAAACCCCACCTACAAACGCAAGTTGGCAAAAAGCCTTGCCAACTGGTTTGAGTATATCGGAAATAATACCGCTGCATACGAGCAGACTTTATTGGCTTTGGATTGGGCAGAAATGGAACCCAAGCCAAAGCAAGAAGTTTTAGCCAGCCTTTACCTCAATTTAGGTGGACTTGCCGTCAAAAACATGGACTTGCCTGCAGCGAAAAGGCATTTAGCACAGGTGTTGCGTTTAGAGCTTTCCGAATCTGATCCGGAAAATGTCTATTTCGCCAATAGTTATTTGGGAAATATCGCCTATTTCTCTGCCAACTTGGATTCTGCTGCCTATTATTATCAAAAGACTCTGGAAGCTATTGATCAGTTGGTCCCTACTCCAAGGAATCAATTCTATCGAAAAAGCATCATTTTAAACAACTTAGCGGGTGTTCAAATGGCTCAAAGTGACTTTGATGCCGCAGAACGATCCATGAGTTTGGCTATTTCTTTTGGAGAACAATACATGGCTTCTGACTTAGAGGCGCTGGAGTACCAAAAAATCCTACAAGACTACCTTCGGTCTTTAGATAATCTGGCGGGCCTTTACAAACAAATGGGCTTCTATTCCCGGGCAAGGCAGCTATTGGAGTTTTCTTTCCGCAGAAAATCAGAAGAATTAGGAGAAGATGATCTCAATACGAGCAAGTCCAGAATTCTTTTGGGTCAGGTATATTTTGATACCCAGGATCTAGATTTGGCTAGAAAGTACCTTGAGGATGGATTAGAAAGACTCCGCCAGAGCGATCAGGAAAATGCTTATTGGCTCGGTGATGGCCTTCATACCTTGGCTCGAATGGAAGATTTTTTACAGAATGAGGACAAAGCGGACTCTCTTTATCGATTGGCAAATGGAATTTTCGAGGAAGAATTTCAGGGTGAGTATGATGTGATTTATTTAGAATTTTTGAAAAATTTCAGTCTCTTCCTTGCAGAAAATCAGAGAATCAATGAGGCAGTATCGCTCTCTCGGACTGCAAGAAACTATCTGGCAGAGATCAGTTCAGACAATCTGTATCTGGACTACAATCAGGTCGTCAATCAGGCAGCTATTTATGAACTCGGAGATCAATACACCCAAGCTTTGCAAACGTCTTCCGAGGCTCTTGAGCTTTGGAATCAATTGGTTGATCAGCGGACTAGCCTCAATGATTCCCTTCAAGCAGTCTTTCAAAAGCCACAATTAATTCTGATTCGAAATCGAAGTAGGTATCACCTAGAAAACCGGGATGTCGAGCTTTTGAAATCCATCGAAAAAGAGCTTCTAGAAGGACTTCAGATCATTGATTCTCAGTCAGATTTTCTTTTTGAACCTTCGGATATCAGTATTCAGCTTGACCTCAACCGCGAGTATTTTGAGTTTTTGGAACAAATCGAACTCGAGCTCTATCAAATCAGTGGAAATGAAAGCCACTTGGACAGGCTTCTAGCCTATCATGAGCATGCTCGCTATCGTCAAATCCGGTCACGGCTTCAAAAAAATCAATTGGTTCGTTTTGGCGGAATTCCCCTTGATGTACAGGACAGGGAACAAAAGCTGAAAGAAAAACTGAAAGAGTCCCTTCAAACCGGGACCAAAAATTTATCTCGCTATTCACAGACGAAGGAAGAATGGGCTGATTTCTTGGATAGTCTGAGAATACAATACCCCAGTTATTTTCAGTTGCATTTTGAGACAAGCCAAAATGTCCTGCAAAGAGTCTACGCGCAACTCAACCCGGATATAACATATTTGCGATACCTTCATTTGGGAAAAGATTGGTGGGTTTTGGCTATTCATGGAGCGGAGAAAAATCTCATTCCGCTCGATGCTTCAGCACTTTCCAAAGCGCTGGATAAGCTTGCCGATCAATCATCCAAGAATAGCTTTCAACCGGCTCTTTTTCATGAGCTATATCAACTGATCTGGAAACCTGCAGCCCACCACGTCCAAACAAAAAGAGTTGCGGTGATTCCTGAAGGATTGTTGTTTAACCTAAGTTTTGAGGCACTCAGCACTGAGGCAAAAGACAACTGGTCAGAGCTGGTAGACTATTCCTTGCTTCAAGACCATAGCTTTTCTTACCTATACGGTCTCCTTCTAATGGATGACGAGGCTAACCAAGCCTATGAGGATCAGTTGGTGGCCTTTGCTCCTGGTTTTTTTGATCAAATGAAGCAACGGTATCAAGCGGCCTTTCTGGACCGACAGTTTTTAGATAAAAGCTACATGCAACTTATTCCGCAGCCATTTACACGAAGGTTGGTAGAGGAAATTGCCTCCCGGTTTGATGCTAGAACTTTTTTGGAGAGTGGGTCCACGGTGAGCAATTTTAAAAATGAAGCAGGGAAATCGCGCATTATCCATTTAGGGACACATGCCTTTTCCAGCAATGTCAATCCCAATGATACTCATTTGGTCTTTGCCAAATCCTCTCATAATCCTCTCGAACCACATGAGCTTTTTGCAAGTGAAATCTATGAGCTGGATCTGACATCCGAATTGGCAGTGCTCCTAGCCTGTGAGTCGGGCAAACCTGCCTATGCACCCGGAGAGGGCATGATTTCATTGGCTCATGCCTTCAATTACGCTGGGACCAAGTCCCTTTTGATCGGGTTGGGAAAAATCGATGAAAAGGCCAGTGTGAGTATTGCAGAAGATTTTTATGATTTTTTGGAAGATGGCCTGGGTAAGGATGAGGCTTTACGAAATGCTAAGCTCAACTATCTGGCTCAGGCCAAAGGAAGAGAATTGGACCCTTCTTTTTGGGCCAGTTTGATTATTTTGGGAGATGTTCGGCCAGTGGAGCTGAAAACCAAATCTTATTTAGGGCTTATTTTCACAGGAATTTTGTTGGTGTTTTTAGTGCTCTTTTGGGTTTTTCGAAAAAAATCACCTAGTCTTTGATGACTTTTTACTGAAGTATCCGATGATAGGGAAAGGATTAAATAAATACTCTCTGTCATGAAAAATTTCAAACATCAAGTATTCAGACTTTTATTAATTTCTATGGCCATGTGGATTGTGGCCTGCTCAGAGGATACAGACCCTACTCCAAGTCCTCAGGCACCTACTCAGCAGCAGGATATAGCTGCAGTGGATAGTCAGATTGAAAGCTTCATTTCTCGATACAACGTACCGGGAGCCAGTTTAGCAATTTCCAAAAACGGTAAACTGGTCTATCAAAAAGCCTACGGTGTGGCAGATCAAGCCCAAAACAAGGCCATGGAGTTGAATACCCGAATGAGAGTGGCCAGTGTATCAAAAACCTTCACAGGAATGGCCATCATGCTTTTGGTTCAGGATGGAGAAATCAGCCTTGAGGACAAAGTTTTTGGAGAAGGAGGAATTTTGGGAACCACCTACGGTACTAAAGCGTATTCGGACCGAGTAAAACAGGTTACTGTGAAAAATCTCCTGCAGATGACGACAGGAGGCTGGGTAGTGAATGGAAATAGAGATGCCATTGATTTTCAGCAGCAGCAGACCAATGCTGGTTTTTTTGACTGGATGATGGATAATGCGACACTGAACTTTGATCCTGGAACACAGTATTGGTATATCAATACCAACTATTTTGTCGCAGCTAGAATTGTGGAGAAGGTTTCCGGAAAAAGCTTTTCACAATTTGTCAAGGAGCGAATCACTGATCCATTGAAAATGACCGGAACTGCCTTCGGAAAAAATGGAACCCAAGGTAGGTTGCCGAATGAAGCGATTTATTACGGCCAGGGTGGCACCCAAGGGTTTGAGTACAATTTTAACCTGGAAAGACGCGACGGAGATGCTGGAATTGTCACCACAGCACCCGACCTTCTTCGGTTTGTCACAGCTATTGATGGGAATCCCTCCAGGCCTGATCTTCTCGAATCTGCCATTTATAATCAATTTGTCCAAGGCTCTTCTGTAAACCCCGGCTTTGCAAATGGTATAGCCCAAGCGAATCAAGTTAAATACTTCTATGGTGCACTACCCGGTACGCGATCAGGTTATATGTTTCATTCTAACGGAATGGCTGCAGCCTTGATCTTTAATGGCAATGGAGATTATACCCAGTCCAATTACAACAGCACCTTTGCAAGAGCGCATGATGAGCTGATGGTTAATCTGATTTCCAAGAATTTAAACGTTTATCAGGACATTGATCAATTCTAGTGCAGTTTACTTCTAGCTACTCCTTGGGATAAAATAGATTTACTAGTATCTTTTTGGCAACTAGCTGAGTATGCCAAAAGATTCGATCAATCAGTTGTCGCAAGAAGAGCTTATCCAAGGGATCAAGGAGAATGAAAGAAGAGTGATGAGCTCACTTTATATCGAAGTCTTTCCCAAGGTGAAAAGCTACATTATCCAAAATAATGGAGATGAGGATCAGGCAAAAGATATCTTTCAGGAGGCCTTTTTAGTGGCTTGGCAAAAAGTAAAAGAAGGGGAATTTCTCCCTCAAAACAGCACTGCGATGCAGGGATTTCTCTTTCAAGTTTCTAAAAATAAATGGTTGGATTGGCTTCGGTCTAGCAGATTCAAAAAGGAAAGCTCACTTGGTGCCATTTCGATCGAAGTGGCGGATGCTGAAGAAGAATTTCTGCTGGACGAAAGGCTGAGTATGCTTGATCGGGCTTTTCAGCAGTTGGGAGAGAGTTGCCAGGAATTGTTGAAACTCTTCTATTTCAAAAAAATGTCTTTGGACAAATTAGCTCAAAGCTTCGGGTGGACCCCAAAGACCGCCAAAAACAATAAATATCGCTGTATGGAGTCACTCCGAAAAATCATAAATCCCTGATGTCAAAAGATCTACATATCACCCCACTTGAATATGAGTTGATCGAAGCTTGGCTGGATGAGTCCCTTTCTTCTGAGCAGGAGAAGGTACTTCAGGACTTGAAAAAAGAAGATTCTGATTGGTCGCTGAAAGTGAAGGAAGTAAAGGCACTCCGCGAGGACCTGGAATCCCTCTTGGTCAAGAAAGAACTGGAAAAAATCCATGAAGAAGCATTTGCAGGAACTAACCCAAGGACGGCAACATTTTCAAGATGGATTTGGGCAGTGGCAGCTAGTGTAGCTTTGATCCTTGTGGCTTGGTGGGGATTTCAGGGTGGGTTCCAAGACTCGAATCAAAAACTCTTTGAGGCTTATTACGAGACTGATCCTGGTTTGATTACAGCGATGTCCGGTACAGATTCCTATGAATTTGATCGGGGTATGGTTGATTTCAAAGAAGGGAAATATCAGGAGGCGTTATCTCTTTGGAAACCATTGTTAGAACAAAATCCCAGCGGAGATACGCTGCTATATTTTGTAGGCATGGCAAACTTAGAGCTTCAAAACTTCCAAGAAAGCAAAGAGGACCTTCAGAAAATTTTATCAGAATCTTCTTCCGAATTTGAGGAGGATGCAAAGTGGTATTTGGCCCTGATTTATCTGAAGCAAGGCGAACGTGATCAAGCTAAACTGCTCCTTTCTGACCTAGATAGACCTGACGCTCAAAAACTTTTGGAAGAAATTCAGAAGGAGTTTTAATTTTTTGATGACCTTTTAAGAGTCCATACGATGAGCTATTAAAAACCACTCTTCGTATGAAAAAGCTATTATTTTTATTCCTAACTCTGAGCTTAAGCCTTCCGGTAATTTCACAAACTGTTTATTACTACCCACCGGGATATTTTGGGCTCTTCAACAATCAATCCACCAGTGCCCGGGCACAGGGAATGGGCTTCACCACACTCACCAAGCCGGGTATTGAAAACTCCTTTTACAATCCTGCTGCAATCGGGAGTTCCAAGGCTCCCATTCAGGCTTATGCCAACTACGCCAATGGGCACTCCTACCGACCAAATTCCAGATATTATTTTGCTGGAGGAGCTTTCAAAATCAAGGAAAAATTTTCTGTAGGCCTCACCTATTTCAGCTATCAAAATCCTGATCCCGTTTGGACTACTATTATCGGCGGCGGAACTTTTGACACAGACTTCTTCTCCCAAAGGGCGATTTCTATTTTGGCGGCCTATGAGCTAATGGAAGGACTTCATGTCGGACTCAGTGCCAATATGATGCAGGAAAATGCCATAAACGGCGAAAAGACAAATGCTGACTTTATGCCTAGCTTAGGCCTACAGTACGAAAGGAATCTCGACCTGATCAAGTCAGAAAAGTTTGGAAATCAACGAATTTTTGGAGCTCTATCGCTTTATAATTTTTTGTTCAACGGAGAGACCAATCAGGAATATCAAGACTGGATGTCTGTAAATTACTTACCGATTATTCTCCGCCTCGGTGGAGGATATGCCTTTCAGCTACCTCTTACTTCTGGGCTCACTGCTGGAAAGGGATATTTTGAAGGTGCTGCTCAGGCGGTGGATCTTCGACTGGATCTTCAATTTCAAGACTACCTTCCCGGAGGTCCAGAAAATTCAACGGATGATGAGTTAAATACCGCTTTCGGGGTTGGTGCTGAGGCTTGGTTTTTTGAGCGATTGGCTTTGAGGGTCGGCTATTTTACTGAAAAAGGCCCCTCAGGCACCCAGCCAGATGGAGATATCTGGGTCACCGGTAATCGAGCTGGTTTTTCATGGGGCTATGGAACGCTGATTCCTACCCATCAGCTCACTGATGGAAAAATGCCTTTCGACATCGAAGTCAATCTCGTCACCGGAAAGCAGATTACCTCACTCAACGAAAAAATCTACACTCATCCAGGCATTTTCGCCGATGACACCTTCCAGTTTGCCTTTGGTCTTAATCTGCTTTGGAGATAAATAAACACATCATTTCAAATTCAATTGACCATGAAAAATAAAGTAATTTTCAGTCTAATCTTTGGTCTTTTTCTTTGCCTTTCCTGTGGAAGCGAGGAAGACCCAAACCCTCAAAATCCAGCCAACAATGACCCCCTAGCTGGGATCAATACATTCACAGTTTCTGTTGATTTTCCAGAAGGAAATCAGCCAGATCTGACCGGTGCGACGATCTGGTCTTGGGATAGATCAAGCACCCTTGATGACCAAAACCAAGGCGAGGTGGTAATTTTTCCCTCAGAGCCTGCCTTCTCATATTTGTTTGATGGACAAGATCGTCTTCTTTTGATCGGACTGATAGATAATGATCAGCAGAAAATGAATTTAAATTCTACTGCAAAGACTCTGCTATACTGGGGCTTATCCGGTCCTTTCTTTGAACCCGAGCTTGCCATTAGGTTTTTTGAAGAGGTAGAATCTTTTCCCATTTGGGATGACTGGATAAATGAAGTAGAGCAAGCCTATCTGCAGGACCCATTTTTTCTTTCCAAACCTGAAATAGGTGAACGTCTCGGACAGCTCCTGGAAGGCGTAGAGCCTAACTTTCCCAATGCGAGAATCAATGAAGAAACAAAAGCATCTGACTTGCTGGTAGATGGCGAAATCAAAAGTGGACTACAGGTATTTCAAACCGGGCTGAGTCAGTTTCAGGTAGCAAATACTTTTCGAAGGAGAGCAACGGGCTTTCTCTATAAAACTAAGATCATCAATGAATCGGGTGAGACCCAAAACATCAATGAGTTTCCCGGCCTTAGCAATCAAAAGAGTCCTGACAAAACCATAGAGCTGCCCCTTGTCACCGGAATCACCAGTTTTTCAGGAACAGTCTATGAGTATCTCTTGGGCAATACGGAAAAATCCTTTCGAGTAGAATCTGAGCCTATTGAAATACCCTTAGAACTAAACGAGAAGCAGGCAATCTGGCAGCTGCGTGCGATTGGAATGGGAAAAGGTGGTCAGAATATGAATCAGACAGAAATTGATGAAAGGACAAAGTTAGCTTTGTTGACCTTTACCCTGGATTTTGTAGTGCCACTAATAGCAGATGGACTTACAGCTAAGGCGACGGCAGCCAAAAATACTGGAGCACCCAAGACACAACAGGATTTCTGGGAAGCCTTGATCATCGCAGTGGCAGGGTACGTGGATCAGATGCCAAGCGTCAGTCAAAAAGTACAAGATGGGGAGCTCTCCGAAGCTGTCAAAGATTTTTTCAATATTGGCTACAACCAATTCGGCTCAATCTTCTTGGAAGATCTTGCGAGGGTGGCAGCAGAGATCATTTATGAAAATGCCCCTGCAAATCTTCCCAAGCCTAGTTTGGAAGACTTCAGTAAAAGTGCAGTCCGAAAGGCTAAGATCCTGACAACTATTGACCTGATGCTGAAGGGTTCTGATTATGCCCGAAAAGTACATGACATCAAAAGTTCGAAAAGCCTAGAAGTTTTTGAAATCACAGCTAGAGAAATAGAAATCAATTTGGAGCCACGAGAGTCAAAAGTTTCCCCGGAAAATAGCATTGAGCTGACAGCCTTTATTAAGTCTTCTGTGGCTGATGGTCAGGTCATTGAATACGAATGGTCTACTACTGGTGCATATGGGTACCTATTTGATGATATCCATGAGGGCAAGAACTTTTCTAGTTCTAAAAGGGAGGTGAATTACTATGCTTCGGTAAAAGCGGGAGATGTTCCAGACAATGCCGTAGATACTGTGAGAGTGAGCACCTATATCAAGCAAGGAAATACCCGAACAAAGATAGGGCAAGACTACGCCATTGTTGAAGTGGAAGACAAAATACAATTCATCACCGGTTGGGAAATCTGGGTACCTGTATCTGAAAGGGAAACTCCGATCTCTCCCACGGGAATGGAATATACGATTTCCAATGGGGGTTTTGAAGCAAAATTCAGTACTGAGGTAGAACCGGCTGGATTTCAGTTCCAGGTAATTCGAGCAGATGGAACTAGAGGAGGTATCGTCAACAAAAGTGTCAATGACTTGAGCAAAGAAGGAAATATGTACATCTATCGTGTTGGGGTAGGTAGTATCCAAATAGTCAACACGTATAGTGAAGCTGTCAAGGATGAATGGGTCAAGAAATTTACAGAAGAGCTCGAGGCGAAGAGAAATGTATATCATGCTCTGGAAGTAACTGTGATTCCCAAAAACTAATTTTACAAGGGCTGATTCAAATTCAGCCCTTATTTTTTGTATTTTCCCATTATGGAAAACGTTTTGAATTGGAATTGGCAGGAGTTAAGCGATTTGCTCCAAACACTAGGCATCTCCCTTGCCATTCTTCTGGGCTTTTATTTTTTAGCTGTTTTTCTTCAAAAACACCTCCGCCGTCGATTGGTAGCCAGGATGGACGATGACCTGCTGGCCAATTTCCTTTCCATGATTTTTAGGCTTTTGGTGATTTTGGCTGGCTTTATGGTCGTATTTCGGTTTGTCGGATTGACGGGGGTAGTTTCAGGACTTTTGGCAGGTGCAGGGATTACCGCTTTCGTGATAGGCTTTGCATTGAAAGATATCGGTGAGAACTTTCTGGCAGGGATTCTATTGGCTTTCAAAAGACCTTTCAAAGTCGGAGATATCATCGAAATAAATGGAATTAGAGGATCGGTGGTCTCTCTCAACCTTCGGGATACTCAGATAAAGACAGGGGATGGCAAAGATGTCTATCTTCCGAATGCAAAAATCATCACCAATGCGCTGATCAATTTTACCATTGATGGTTTTCTCCGCTATGATTTTATAGTTGGGTTGGATTATGGCTCAGATTACCGAAAGGCCATGGCAATTATTTTGGAAACTGCCTATAAAGTCCCCGGAGTCCTCAAAAACAGAAGAAAACCCAATGTCTGGATCGCTGACTTGGCGGCAAGTACCTTGAATCTTCAGGTGACTTTTTGGGTGGATACCTTGGATGATGGTCCTGGAGATATGGAGATCAAAACCAACTTGATCATCGAAGTCTTAAATGCCTTGGATCAAGCTGGTTTCAATTTACCAGGAAATATCATGGAGTTGAAGAATTATCAAAACAATCCGCTCAAAACCAGCTGATTATTTGCCCAAAATCCCCTTTAAGTCCGCTGGGGAATAATTCACTGACTTCAGCGTCTTCCGATCTCCCTCACGAAATACTAAAAAGAGATCTCCTTCTTTTTCATAAAAACAATCTGTGCCCTTCAGTTTGTAATGGGCAACAGTAGCCTTGGCTTCTTCTTCCGTTTCGCAGGCTTTACTCATATTGGAGCGCTGCACTTCGTCAAAGAGCTCTTTGAATTTTTCTCCTAATCCGAATTCCAATATTGCTCCGGAAAGTACGTATTGAAGGTCGCAAAGGGCATCTGCAATTTCTACCAAATCCTTATCAGCGATCGCTTGCTCAAGCTCTTTCAACTCCTCTGCTAAAAGCGCCACCCGAAGCTTGCATCGTATTTCGTCAGGAATCTGAGGGCTATCCAAGACAGGGTGTTTGAAGGTTTGGTGAAATTTGGCGACAGAAGTGAGGGATTTTGGATCTTGCATATTGAAATAGTTTAAAGCTCGAAATAAAAGAAAAAGACCGGAATTTCCGGCCTTTTCTTGATCGCTTTCTAATTTGATTTACATGGATGCTGCAGCAAATCGCTCTGCCACGGTTTTCCAATTGACAATATTCCAAAAAGCAGAAACATAATCCGCTCTTCTATTTTGATAATTCAGATAGTAGGCATGCTCCCACACATCAAGTCCCAAAAGCGGAGTACCTTTGAAGTCAGAAATATCCATCAGAGGATTATCTTGATTGGGTGTAGAGCCGATCGCCAACTTTTTATCTGCTCCTACCACTAGCCAAGCCCAGCCAGAACCAAAGCGGGTTTTTGCAGCACTTTCAAATTGAGAAGCAAATTCTTCAAAGCTTCCAAAAGAGCTATTGATTGCCTCAGCGAGGTCGCCTTCAGGTCGCTCTGCCGCATCAGGAGTCATGACTTTCCAAAACAGCTCATGATTATAATGTCCCCCTCCATTGTTTCTCATTTTGGTGGAAAATTTGGAAATATTTCCCAAGATATCTTCCAACGAGCGACTGGAGTCAACTTGCTCTTCACCCATGGCATCGTTTAGGTTTTTGGCGTAGCCTGCAGCATGCTTGGTAAAGTGAATCTCCATGGTCATCGCGTCGATGTGTGGTTCGAGAGCGGAAAAATCAAATGATAGCGGAGTCTGGGTCATGCTAGTGGCCAATACAGATTGTGCATCTCCTTTCACGTCTCCGGAGCAGGCGCTGAGAATTGCTGTGCCTCCCAAAGAAAGGGCTAGCCCGGTTTTACTTGTATTTGCTAAAAAAGCTCTTCTAGAGAGATTGAAGTTCATCTTATCCATGGTTATATTTTTGATTAAGAGTTGCTAATGAATAACTAAAATTAGGGATTATCTGACGAAATTGGAACCTTAATCGGACATATAGTCTGAAACAGTGACAAGATGTTAAAGTTTTTAAGCTGAACAGGCTATGGAGAAGTTTTTGAATCAGGAATTTACTTTAGAATTTCTATGAATATTTCTTTCTATAAATATCAAGGGACAGGAAACGACTTTGTCATGATCGATGATCGGGATGAAGTTTTAGATCTGAGTGACATTTCTTGGGTGAAACGCCTGTGCAATCGCAAGTTTGGAATTGGTGCAGATGGATTGATTGCCATCCGAAACCACAAGGACTATGACTTTGAAATGGTTTATTTCAATTCTGATGGTAGTCAAAGTATGTGTGGCAATGGGGCGCGCTGTGCAGTAGCCTTTGCCGGACAGTTGGGGATAGTATCTGAAAAAACCAAGTTCTTGGCTATTGACGGGCCACACGAGGCGCTACTTTCGGATTCCATTGTGGAGCTAAAAATGGGAGATGTCTCATCCATTGATGTTTTGGAAGGAGATTTTTTTGTGAATACAGGTTCGCCTCATCACATTCGGATGGTGGAGGAGATTGATTCTTATCCTGTTTTCGAGCAAGGGAAAGAAGTTCGATACTCGGAGCAATACCAGCCTGCCGGCACGAATGTAAACTTTATCCAGAAACAGTCCGAGGAACGAATTTTCGTGCGTACTTATGAGCGTGGGGTAGAGAATGAAACCCTCTCTTGTGGTACAGGAGTGACTGCAGCTGCCTTGGCTTTTGCTGCAGATCGAGAGGCGGCTACCATTCAGATTCAAACCCTAGGAGGGGAATTGGCCGTACGATTTGAGAAAGCCCCCGGAGGTGGGTACCAAAACATTTGGTTAATCGGTCCTGCAGAGCGGGTTTTTAGTGGAGAAATTAAACTATAGATCACTTAAACCCATGATCAACCCTTCCCAAAGTCAATTATCAATTCTAATAAAAAGGGCTTAATTTTAGGCCGCATTTAGCACAAGACAGATAGAGATGTTAGATATTATAGCAAAAGGTATAGCAAAAGTATTCGGCACCAAGTCCGATCGAGATATTAAAGAGTTACTTCCTAGAGTCAAAGAGATCAATCAGGCATTCGCAGCATTGAGTGGATTGAGTGATCAGGAACTCCGGGCAAAGACTGGTGAAATCAGATCTAAAGTGGATGCCCACTTGAAGGATTTTGACGATAGAATCGAAAAGCTTCGATCAGAAATCGAAGGTCTTCCTGCTGATGCTATTCATCAAAAAGACCAGCTTTTTACCCAAATCGAGGAAATTGAGAAGAATCGGGATGTAGCTCTGGAGGAGATCCTTGACCAGGTGATGCCCGAAGCTTTCGCAGTAGTGAAGGAAACTGCACGAAGATTTAAAGAAAATGGAAAGCTGGTGGTCGAAGCCACTATCCGAGACAAAGAACTCGCTGCCTCCAAACCCAATGTGGAGATCGAAGGCGATACGGCCATTTGGCATAATAAATGGCTGGCCGCAGGTAATGAGGTCGTGTGGGACATGGTTCACTACGATGTACAGCTCATTGGTGGGATGGTTTTGCATCAGGGAAAAATTGCCGAGATGGCAACTGGCGAAGGTAAAACCCTCGTTTCTACCCTTCCCGCATACCTAAATGCACTAGCTGGACGAGGTGTACACATCGTCACAGTCAATGATTACCTAGCCAAGCGTGACTCAGAATGGAACGCTCCGCTTTTTGAATTCCATGGTCTTTCTGTGGATTGTATCGATAAGTATCAGCCCAATTCTTTTGGAAGGAAAAAAGCTTACCAATGCGACATCGTGTACGGTACGAATAATGAGTTTGGCTTTGATTACTTGCGGGACAATATGGCTCGGGAAGCAGGTGATTTGGTGCAGGGTAAGCATCACTTTGCCATGGTCGATGAGGTTGACTCCGTATTAATTGATGATGCGAGAACACCGCTGATTATCTCAGGTCCAGTTCCAAGAGGAGATGTGCATGAATTTGATCAGATGAAACCTCGGGTTTCTACTTTGGTGGATGAGCAGCGTAAGTTGGTTCAGGGCTTCTTGACTACTGCCAAAAAGCAAATTGCCGAAGGAAATGAAAAAGAAGGTGGTTTGGCGCTTTTCAGAGCCTATCGAGGAATGCCTAAATACAAGCCCTTGATCAAATACCTTTCTGAGCCGGGAATTCGTGTGATTTTGCAGAAAACCGAAAACTTTTATCTGCAGGACAACAAGAGAAATATGCCTGAGGCGGATGAGCCACTACTTTTTACAATTGATGAAAAAAGCAATGTAGTCGATCTGACTGACCGTGGTATCGAAACGATGACTACTAAAAATGAAGACGCCGACTTCTTCATTATGCCGGATATCGGGGTGGTTATTGCAGAGCTGGAAAAAGACGAAAGTCTGGATGAGAAAGAGAAACTCGTTCGAAAAGAAGAGGTCATTAAAGACTATGGTGTGAAAGCACAGCGAATTCATACAGTCAATCAGCTTTTGAAGGCTTACTGTATGTTTGAGCGTGATACTGAATACATTATCGTCGACGGAAAGGTGAAAATCGTCGATGAGCAAACTGGTCGTGTGATGGAGGGCCGACGATATTCAGACGGTCTTCACCAAGCGATTGAGGCGAAGGAGAATGTCAAAGTAGAAGATGCAACGCAGACCTATGCGACCATTACACTTCAAAACTACTTCCGAATGTACCACAAGCTTGCTGGTATGACCGGTACAGCTGAGACAGAAGCGGGCGAGTTTTGGGAGATTTATAAATTGGATGTGGTGGTGATTCCTACCAATAAGCCCATTCAGCGAGATGACCGTCAGGATAAGGTTTACAAGACTGTTCGAGAGAAATTCAATGCGGTAGGTGAAGAAATCAATGAACTCGTCAAGCAAGGTCGCCCAGTATTGGTGGGTACGACTTCGGTAGAAATATCCGAGGTGCTCAGTCGAATGCTGACTTTGAAAAAAATTCCTCATCAGGTCTTGAATGCCAAGCAGCATGCGAAAGAAGCAGATGTCGTCGCTGAGGCGGGTAAGCCTGGCACTGTGACCATCGCCACCAACATGGCGGGTCGAGGAACAGATATCAAGTTGACTCCAGAATCACGTCAGGCGGGAGGTTTGGCCATTATAGGTACCGAGCGCCACGAGTCTAGACGTGTGGACCGTCAGTTGAGAGGTCGATCAGGACGTCAGGGAGATGTGGGCTCTTCCCAGTTCTTTGTTTCCTTGGAGGATTCACTGATGCGACTTTTTGGATCAGACCGAATCGCCAAACTCATGGACCGAATGGGTCTAGAGGAGGGAGAAGTGATTCAGCATAGCATGATTACCAAGTCTATCGAACGTGCTCAGCGAAAGGTAGAGGAGAATAACTTTGGTACACGAAAGCGACTTTTGGAGTATGATGATGTGATGAACTCACAACGTGAGGTGGTGTATAAGCGCCGTCGAAATGCTTTGAAAGGTGAGCGTCTAGAGTTGGATATTCTGAATATCATGTATGATGTGGCCGAAAGCATCATCGATGTGGCAAAATCCACTGATGATGCCGAAAACCTCCGCATGAATATCTTCACCTCCCTAGGTTTGGATTATCAAATCTCTGAGAGTGATCTGAAGTCAAAAGATGCTGCCGTGCTGACACAAGAACTCTATGAAGCGGCATTCAAGAATTATCAAGAGAAAAATCAGCGTATCATTCAAGCGGCGCTTCCTGTACTTCGTCGAGTACATGAAGAACGAGGAGCTACTGTCAAAGACATCATGGTTCCGATCTCTGATGGCATCAAGCAAATTGGCGTAGTAGCGAATTTGGAGAAAATGCTTGCTTCAGAAGGACAGGACCTTATTCGTTCCTTGGAGAAAAATGTGACTTTGGCGATTATCGATCAAAACTGGAAGGAGCACCTTCGTGACATGGATGACTTGAAGCAATCCGTTCAGAATGCCGTTTACGAGCAAAAAGATCCGCTTTTGATCTATAAGTTTGAGGCTTTTGAGATGTTTAAGCGTTTCATCGGTAAGCTGAATGAAGATATGATTTCATTCTTGACCCGTGCGGAGCTTCCGAAGCAAGATCCTGCTCAAGTCCAGCAAGCACAAGCGCAACGTGCTCCTGAACCTGCAGTGCAAGCTTCGAAAGCTGAAGCAGGAAGTACTTTGAACCCGGGAGCTAATCGTGCAGCTGCTGCAGCCGCCACGGCAGGAAGACCTGCCCCACAGGTGGTTGCTCCGAGAAAGTCAGAGAAAACTTACGGAAGAAACGACCGGATTACTGTTCAATACAATGACGGTTCTACCAAGAAAGATGTGAAGTTCAAGAGTGTAGAGCAGGATATCCAAGAAGGTAAGTGTGTAATCATAGATAATTAAGCCATGCGGAAACTCTGGGTAATTGTATTGATAGTAGTGGCAGGTGCCTGTAAGTCCGGTTCGAATCTGACGACTTCACCGAGTGATTTCGAGAACTACAGCGAAGACTTAAGTGCTACACTGCCCCAATATCCAGATTACAAATCCGAAATGGCTCAACTCCCGGCACTACCTGCTCCGGAGTCACCTCAGGCTATTGACGAACAGCTTAAAGAGCTTGCACGTCAGAAATATGAGAGAAATACCTCTGAGCCATATTTTAATGGATACAGGATTTTGATTTATTCTGGTCTTGATCGGGACCTTGCTTTCAAAACGCAGGAAGAATTGACCGAAGCGATGCCAGATATCAATCCTGAGATTCAATATGAGCAGCCCCGATATTTGGTGAAAGTGGGGCGATATGGTCATAAGATTGAAGCTCTCAAGCTTTTGTATGATATTAAATCTGTATTTCCGACAGCTCGTATAGTTAGAGACCGTATTCAACGAAAAGATTTTACCCTACCAAGTCAAACCAATAATGCTGAAGGAGAAAATTAAAAACCTAGCTCAGGAACTGAAAGAGGAAGTGATTTCTAACAGGAGACACCTTCATGCTAATCCTGAACTGAGTTACCAAGAGTTTGAGACAGCTAATTTTGTAAAGCAAAAACTTGAAGAAATTGGCATTCATAAAATCGAATCGAAAGCAACTACCGGTTGGACGGCATTGATCGAAGGGAAAAACCCTACCAAGAAGGTTATAGCGCTACGAGCCGATATGGATGCTCTGCCAATCGTGGAGGCTAATGAGGTCTCTTATAAGTCTCAAAAAGAGGGAGTTATGCATGCTTGTGGTCATGATGCACATACTGCATCTTTGCTGGGAGCAGCCAAAATTTTGCATCAGGTTCGAGATCAGTTTGAAGGAACAATAAAATTACTTTTTCAGCCAGGGGAAGAAGTTGCTCCAGGTGGTGCCTCTTTTATGATTAAAGATGGGGCTTTAGAAAACCCCAAGCCAGCTGGAATCATCGGTCAACATGTGATGCCATTTATTCCTGCGGGAAAAGTGGGTTTTCGCCAAGGCATTTATATGGCAAGTGCAGATGAACTTTACCTGACCGTGAAAGGCAAGGGAGGGCACGGAGCCATGCCAGAGACCTTAATTGATCCTGTCCTGATTGCTTCTCATTTGATTGTGGCCATGCAGCAGGTGATCAGTCGGGCTTCAAGTCCCAAAGTACCTTCTGTGCTGTCTTTTGGAAGAGTAGAAGCACTTGGAGCTACCAATGTGATTCCGAATGAAGTGAAAATTCAAGGTACTTTCCGAACTCTGAATGAGGAATGGAGGGCAGCAGCTCACAAAAAGATGCTTCAATTGGCACATGGCTTAGTAGAAAGTATGGGCGGAGAGCTAGATTTTGAAATCCGAAAAGGCTATCCCTTTCTACAAAATGACCCCGAGCTCACCGCGCGAGCCACTGATGCTGCAAAAGAGTATTTGGGTGAGGAAAATGTCGTTGACTTGGATATTTGGATGGCGGCGGAAGATTTTGCTTACTATTCACAGGAGATCGATGGCTGCTTTTACCGCCTAGGCACTCGGAATGAGGCTAAAGGAATTGTTTCGGGAGTTCATACCCCGACTTTTGATATCGAAGAGGATGCCTTGGAAATAGGTGCAGGGCTAATGGCTTGGCTAGCCGTATCAGAACTCGAAAAAGCTTAATCCTAGCTTAATTAATTATTCTATTCTCTACCGTAATTTCAAGCTTTAATTTAAAGACATGAAGGTTTATAAAACTCTGTTTCTAGCAGGCCTTATGATGCTAGCGACTTCTCAGGCATTTGCCTGGGGGCAATTAGGACACTATTTGATCGGCTATATGGCTGAGCGACAGATGAAAAAGTCCACCCTCAAAAAAGTTGAAAAGGTGCTTTACCCCATGTCTTTGGGGCGAAGTGGTACCTGGATGGATGAAATTCGTTCGGATAGAAACTATGATTATGCTACGACTTGGCACTACCTGACAAGTAAGGAAGGTGAATACAATCCAGAAATTCAAGAAAGTACCGGAGATGCTTTTGAGGCAATTCAGCGCTTGAAGGCCGAATTGATTGCTGGGGGATTTAGCCCAAAAGAAGAGTCAGAAAAGCTTAAAATGTTGATCCACATGGTGGAAGATATTCATCAGCCACTACATGTAGGTACTGGGGAAGACCGTGGAGGAAATGACGTGAAGATCGAGTTTTTCGGAAGGCCAACCAATCTACATGCGCTTTGGGACAGTGGAATGATTGAACGTCAGGGGATGAGTTACTCTGAAATTGGAGATGAACTTTTTAGAAGAATTACCCCTGAACTGCAAGATAGTTATCGTGAGGCTACTATGGAGGATTGGCTCAAGGAAGCGGTCAGTCTTCGGCCTGCTGTATATGATTTGCCCGAAGATCGCAGACTTAGCTATTTATATATGTATCAAAATTATCATATCGCCGAGGAGCGAATGATTGCAGCAAGTGTCAGGCTTGCTCAGATTTTAGATGAGATTTACGGCTAGTCGCCAAAAAAAATTTTAAGTCCATGTCCTTGAGTGATTTGTCGCACAAGGTCATTTTTTTATATTTAGAATTAGTGTTGAGTAAACTAATGTATCAAAGAGTTTTTTACAAAGAGAGGCCTTGCTTAGTTTGGAAAAGAAATACGAGAATCGTTTAGAGCAAATTTTTGATTATCCACATTACTCAAGACGCTCAAGAATTTTGCTGTAACTCTTAGATTAATTAAGAGGAACGCACCTAACTGGGGTATTAAAAAAACGAAGAGATGAAAATCAAATTGGGCATTGCTGAGGACAATTCTTTTTTGCTAAAAGCAATTTTGGAGAAGCTTGCATTTTTCCCGGATCTTGAAGTGAAGTTCCATGCCACGAACGGATTGGATCTTTTAGAAAAGCTGGAGGAAGATTCCAATGTGGAATTAATCCTGATGGACATTGAAATGCCTAAAATGGATGGCATTAAGGCAGTGGAGGAAGTGAGCAAGCGATATCCACAGATCAAAACCATCATGCTCACTGTTTTTGATAATGACGAGCATATTTTCCGAGCAATTCAGGCCGGTGCACATGGATATTTTTTGAAAGAGGTTAGTCCACCCGATCTGCATCAAGGTATTTTGGATACTTTGGAGGGAGGAGCTGCGATGACACCGAGTATAGCTTTGAAAACGCTTAAGCTTCTAAGAAATCCACCGAATTTTGATAAGCCAAAAGAAGATATATCGCTTACCAAACGGGAAATAGAAATTTTAGAACAAACAGCTAAAGGCCTCAGCTACAATCAAATAGGTGAAAATCTATTTATTTCTCCCAAGACAGTTCGAAAACATATTGAAAATATTTACAATAAACTCCAAGTCCATAATAAAATGGAAGCCGTACAGAAAGCAGTGAAGAATCGGATTATTTAAATTATTGGATATCCACAAAAAATATCTTAGAATCGAATCAATTTTGGAAAAATGTCGTTAAATTAAAGACAAATTTCTAAAAGATGAGCAATTCAGATCAACAAAAGTTAGGGATAGTAGCTGAGGAGATGGCTACGTATATGACTAGTGTTCCTGGATATTCCCGCTATCCTTCGATGCGTGGTATCCCTTTGAGTGGCTTTTTTTCGAACAGAATGCTTGTAGTTGATATGATTCGAATGGGGATTCCGACCTCGCTTTTCCTGTCCATCAAGGACTTAGCGCCATTCTCTGATCAAGAGTGGTCAGATTTTCTAGATATCTCCCTAAAGTCGCTTCAGCGTTATAAAAAGGAATCGGATTACGTTTTTCGATCTATTCACTCCGAAAAAATAATAGAGCTTCTTGAGGTTGTTTATTTAGGTTTGGAGGTTTTTGATTCTACTGCTGATTTTGAGTCTTGGCTCTACACCAGCAGCCATTCTCTCGGTAATCGAAAACCCTTAGAGCTCCTCAAAAATTCTTACGGGAAAGAGTTAGTATTACATGAGCTTCACAGAATAGACCAAGGCATTTTTGTCTGATGCGAGTTTTTCGGCTTATGCGGAAGAAGTTTGGTATAGTGCTGTCCGGCAAAGGTGCAGCACTTACTGGAAACCGCTGGAACTCTAAGGGAACTGAACTAATCTACTGTGCGGATAGTCGAGCCTTGGCCATGGCGGAAGTGGCTGTTCATCTTTCCCTATCGATTTTACCCAAGGACTATGTGATGGTAGAAATTGACATCCCTGACGAAGTAGGCGTTGACTCTATTTCTTTGGAAGATTTACCTGCTCACTGGAACAGTTTCCCTCATATTGATAGCACACAATTTATTGGTGATCAATTTGTTCAAAACCAGAGAAGCTGTGTGCTTAAAGTGCCTTCTGCAGTGGTTCCGGGAGATTATAATTATTTAATTAATCCTTCGAATCAGGATTTTTCATTAGTCAAAATAGTTGACCATTATGATTTTCCTTTTGACCTTAGACTTTTTGGAAAAAGTATTTGACAACTACCTCAAAGGTTCCGGATTCGCCAGTCTTTCGGGTAGTAATTATTGATTCGGTTTCCAAGGTTTTTGATCCAGCCCAAGGGAAGTTGTTGATAAGTCAGCATAATCCAACCTTCTGATTCATATTTTAGCTCAAGATCTTTTTTTCTGAAGAAATTCAAAGCCTGCTCTTTTGTAAGCTCCAAATGTGGATAACTTGGTTTTGGTAAAATCGAAACGGCCCAATCATGAGATGGAATCCAGTTTTTACCTTGCTTCTTCCCTATTTCTGTTCCAAAGTATCGGATGTTCAGATTTTGGGAAATGTAATCGAAATGAGTTTTCCAAATTTCTGGAAAGCAAAAGAAAGAGTCATTTAGCTGATAAAAGGTCTTGTTCTCAAAGCCAAGTTCTTCCGCTAGCTGATTAGATTCCCGTTCAGCAATTTCCTTCAAAAAAGGATGTTTGAAATCTTTTGGTTTTTTCGGTTCATTGGAATATGCATCCTCAGGTCTTTTCAAAACAGAGACAAAAAAGCCTTCTCCCTGAACCCGATGTGGATAAAATCTATAGCCATAAAAATCACCTTCTTCAGTTGATAAAGTTGACTCTTCAATATTCCAGCTCGGTTCTAATGAAACCCGAACTGGCTCATAGGCGAATTCAGAAGTCAAAAAGCGGATCATTTCTTCATTTTCTTCCTTATTGAAGGTACAGGTGCTATAAAGCAAATATCCTCCACCTTGGACCAAGGCTCCAGCCTGGTCCAAGATTCTTTGTTGTCGTGAGGAGCAAAGCTTCACATGGTCTGGACTCCATTCTTTTCTGGCAGTTGGATCCTTTCGAAACATTCCCTCTCCTGAGCAGGGGGCGTCAATTAGAACTAAATCGAACAGCCCTTCCAAACTCTCAAAATGAGCAGGGTCATTATTCGTAACGATGCTGTTACCCAACCCCCATTTGATGAGGTTTTCTTTGAGGATCTGCGTTCGGCTTTGGATTACTTCATTGGCAAGCAGGACACCTTCATTTCCCAAGTAGCTGCTCAGAAGTGTGGATTTACCTCCTGGAGCTGCCGCTAGATCCAAATAAAGACCTTTTGGTATGGATAAGCTTTCCAAAATATGTTGGATAAACATAGAGGAAGCCTCCTGCACATAGTAGCCTCCTGCATGAAAAAGTGGGTCTAAGGTAAATTGAGGTCTTTTTTCTAGCCAAAAACCCTCCTGGCTCCAGGGAATGGACTTGGAAGCAAATGGAGAGGATAATAATTTTTCTCTATTTAATCGTATACTACTAATTGACTCCTGCTCCAATGACTCTTCGAACAGTTGATAGTCAACAGTTCCTAATTCTTCAAGCATTTGGGACTTAAAGGCAGGGTGTATTTTGGATAAGCTCATTTTGATTTGAAAGCTTAAAGTTGGGGCATTTTTCTTATTGGAATTCCAAGATGGTTCAGAATTCCCTAAATTCCATCATGGAAATTGTTTTAAAAGTACTTGCCATTCTAGTTGCCATGCAGCATTTGTTTTTCTTTTGGATGGAAACTTTTGCTTGGACCTCCTTTGGAAGAAAGACATTTGGTGGCAAGCGGGCATATTTTGAGCAGACCAAGTCATTGGCAGCTAATCAAGGAGTCTACAATGCTTTTCTCTCGGCGGGTCTTATCTGGTCTCTTTTTGTGGGTAACTTAGAGTTTGAAGCCATGCTTCAAGTTTTCTTTTTTGCTTGCGTGGTGATAGCAGGAATCGTTGGAGCAATTACCGTCAGTAAAAAGATATTTTGGATTCAAAGTCTTCCTGCCCTTCTTGGATTATTATTCTTAGCTATCTAATCAAACCTATTAATTATAAGATCGAGCCAGTCAACCGGCAAGTACCGGCTACCTGACCTCTCAAAGACAAATTATAAACAGATGAAACTATATAAACTGCAACAAGGAACGCTTCTCGAAATTGATAAGCAGTTTTTCCTTGGACCACAGCTCGACTGGGATGCTTTATTGGCGCAAGACAATTTGAAAGACTATTTGTCAGAATCCCGAAAATCTTGGGAAAATCTTAACGCATCAGATGCGGAAGAACTGATTAAGGATCAAGTTGAGGCTCCAATGGGCAGTCAAGAAGTCTGGGCTGCTGGTGTAACCTACTATCGAAGCAGAACAGCCAGAATGGAAGAGTCGCAAGATGCTGGTGGTGCGGATTTTTATGACAAAGTGTATGAGGCGGATCGACCCGAATTGTTTTTCAAAGCTACTGCATCCCGGGTTTCAGCGCCTGGAGGCCAAGTCATGATTCGAAAGGATTCTACTTGGGATGTTCCAGAACCGGAGTTAACACTTTTGCTGTCATCAACTGGGAAAATTCAGGGTTTTACCATCGGTAATGATATGAGTAGCCGAAGTATAGAAGGCGAAAACCCACTCTATTTGCCACAGGCAAAAGTATACCAACGATGTGCTTCGATTGGTCCTTGTATTCTTATCCAAGATGAAATAGAAGTAAAAACGGAAATAAAACTGGAGATTTTTAGGGCAGGAAAGTTGGTTTTTGAAGGGAAAACTGATTTGACACAATTAAAACGTAAACCAAAGGAATTGGCGGATTGGTTATTTAGAGCTAATACTTTTCCAAATGGATGCTTTCTGATGACGGGAACGGGGATAGTGCCGGATAATTTCACCTTGCAAAAGGGCGACCGGGTTGAAATCAGCATCGATGGGATAGGGACACTTTCCAATCAGGTTGGATTAATCTAATCGCTTTGTAGCGTTTTGAATAAAATATCCGTATCCATAATTAAATAAAAGAGTAAAAAATGAGACGTTTTTCACTGTATTTTCTGGTAATTGTTTTTTTAGGCGCTTGTAAGGAGGATGAAAATCCTACGTTGGCAGAATTCCCTCAAAAGTGGGTTTTTTCCGGGATTTCATCCTCTTGGGAGGCCAATCCGGTGATCAATCCAATAGCGGATTCCCTTTATTATTATGAATTGAACGAAAACGGGACTTTTACTAAATTTATCGGGGAATTTGAATTGCATGGTAACTATGAAACCGTCGCTGACGCAGACAATAATCCAGAATATTTGGTTTTCAGGTACGATCAAGAAACCTATTTAGAAGATCGAGAAAGAGATGGGTTTGGCTTGATTCATTATTGTGGACAAGACTATGAACCATTTTCCTTTGTAGACTCCAACACTATCAAGGGATCTTGGGGCGCTTGTGACGGGCCAAATTTATATTTTGAAAGGCGATAAGAATCATCATAATCCTATTCAATCTCAAGGCTGTTTTCTTTTTTAAGACAGCCTTTTGCTATTTTGTAGAGATGAACCAGTTTTTTCAAAAATCCCTTTGCCTTCCAAAGTATTCACAAGGATATCATTTAATTACTGATCTTATTGAAGCAGCTCTTCCCGAAATTGCTCAAATTCAGATCGGCTTTTTACAGGTTTTCATCCAGCATACTTCCGCCGCACTGACAATCAATGAAAATGCTGATCCGACCGTAAGAAAAGACTTCCAAACCTTTGTAAATGAATTGATTCCGGAATCTTATCCACGCTTTATCCACACTTATGAAGGGCCGGATGATATGCCTGCGCACATCAAAGCCAGTTTTTTTGATTCTAGCCTGCAAATACCCATCAGCGGTGGAAAACTTAATCTTGGAATTTGGCAAGGAATATATCTCTGTGAATTTAGGAGGAATGCTAGTTCTAGGAACCTGATTCTAACAGCCTTTGGCACTCCCCGGTCAGATAAATAGACCATTCATAAAATTGTATAATTCCATGCGGGGAGTAGGCTTAGTTTTGTAAAATCAACTAGGCTATGAGAGTTTCCATCACCACCTTGCTCCTCGCAAAGCTGCTTTTCCTGTGTACCCAATTGGAAAGCCTTGCGCAATCAGTAAATGCTTTTGCTTTTAAGCTTAAAGAACCTATTGTGCTAGACGGCATTCTGGATGAGGAGATTTGGGGAGAGGAAGGATGGAATGATAACTTCACTCAATATTTTCCCTACGACACTTCAGCAGCTGTTGCGCAAAGTCGGGTAAAAATCGCCTTTGATGATGACAACCTTTACCTCGCGGCTGTCATGGAAAATACCGGCCCGCGCGAGTATGTATCTACTTCTCTCCGTCGAGATTATCGAGGGGAGCAGAATGATGGAATCAGTTTCGTTTTCGATACCTTCAACGATAAGACCAATGCCTTTCAGTTTGGCATCAACCCCTATGGAGTACAGCGAGAGGCACTTTTAGCTAATGGAGGTTCCCGATCTGAGGATCTAAATTTGGCTTGGGATAATAAATGGTATGCCCGTGCAACTATTCATGAAAATCATTGGCAGGTAGAGGCCGTCATTCCTCTTTCTACGCTGCGGTACAAGGATGGTGCTCAAAATTGGAATGTCAATTTCTATCGAATCGATAGTCATAATGGGGAGCGAAGCACTTGGGCACCTATTCCTCGAAATTTCTCCATCATTTCGACAGCATTCAGCAGGACCTTGATTTTTGAAGAGCCGCTACGCAAAAACTCAGCCAATATTTCTGTGATTCCGTACATCGCAGGCCGAACGTCTCAAAATTTCCTGGAAGGAACTTCCGAGTCCTTTACTCCTGCATTTGGAGGGGATGCCAAAGTCGGAATTGGGCCTGCCTTGAATTTGGACTTAACATTCAATCCGGATTTCTCTCAGGTGGAGGTAGATCAGCAAGTCACCAATTTGGATCGTTTTGAGATCTTTTTTCCCGAGCGAAGACAGTTCTTTCTTGAAAACGGTGATCTTTTTGCAAGTTTTGGTCATCCACTGGCAAGACCCTTTTTCTCTCGTCGAATCGGGGTAGACCGTGATAGCGCAACGGGTCAAAATGTGCAGAATAAGATCATCTACGGTGCCAGACTTTCTGGAAAAGTCACAGATGACTGGCGAGTAGGACTGATGAATATGCAAACCGCTACCGACGAGGATCGAGGTATAGCAGGAAAGAATTTTAGTGTTTTGGCAGTTCAAAAGAAGGTTTTCTCTAGATCCAATGTTGGTTTTATTTTCGTTGATCGGGAGTCTTTAGCCTTGGATGAGTATCAAAGTATTTTCAACCCGAATGAATACAATCGCATGCTTGGGGTGGAGTATAATTTGGCTTCAGAGGATAATCGCTGGACGGGAAAAGCACTTTACCATCGAACTTTTGAAAGCACCGAGAAAGAAGCTCCCCGAACGCTTAATGCTTATGTATTGTACAGTGACCTGCACTGGCGCTGGAGTATTAGTTACCTGGACATTGGAGCTGGCTATAATCCTGAAGTTGGTTTCGTGCCTCGTGTGGATTACAAGCGCTTTAACCCGGACTTGGGCTATCGGTTTTTCCCCAAATCCAATTTCATCAACAGTCATGGACCTCAACTGGAGTATGAGCTCCGATGGAATGAAACTCTAGGCACCACAGACCGGGATATTGGTCTTCAGTATGAAGTTCGTTTTCAGTCATTGGCACAGTTTGCAGTCGGCTATACGAGCAGCTATATCTATTTGTTTGATGACTTTGACCCAACTCGTACAGGAGGGGAGCGATTGGCTGCTGGAACGGATTATACTACTGATCGATTTGGTTTCGAATTTCGCTCCAATCCTCGACAGGCATTTAACTTTAGATTAGAAGGTGAAGCGGGAGAGTATTTTACCGGAGATATAGCCACTTTACGAAGTGAACTTGCCTGGAGAATTGGCTATACGGCTAATATCGGGATGAACTTCAGTTATAATCGGATCCGTCTCCCTGAGCCACAAAATGACGCAGATTTGCTACTTGTGGGACCGCGGATTGATTTGACCTTTACCAAGTCGCTCTTCTGGACAACTTTCATCCAATACAACAATCAGATTCAAAATATCAATATCAATACCCGATTGCAATGGCGATTTGCACCGGTTTCGGACTTTTTCTTGGTTTACACTGATAATTATTTCCCGGATACCTTTGCCTCCAAGCAGCGAAGTTTGGTGCTGAAGCTTAATTATTGGTTGAATATTTAAGAAGAAAAGCTTACCAAATATTTTTAGATAAAGTATAAATTTTTTAAGAAAAAAAGAGTTGACTTACCTAGAATTCAATATCTTAGGTGAGTTTTACTAATAATTCCTTTTTTCATGCTTTTTGCTTTTTTGCTCGCCCTTCAGGACCAGCTTGCCGAGAGTGAAGATTTATCCTCTGATCAGTCTTCAGTGGATATTGGGTTGGCTCTTTTAATTGGTCTTGTACCGGTAGTTTTGGCTTTTGCCTTTATCATCTTCGTGATTTATCGGTCCCGCCGGGAGGCTGATGTAAAAAAGCAAGAAACGGAACTTCGCTTGAGCAAAGCAGAAGTTGAACTAAAGGCCTTGCGGGCTCAGATCAATCCCCATTTTATTTTCAATTGCCTCAACTCCATCCATCATTTTATCCAATCTCAAGAACCCAAGCAGGCGAGTGAATACCTGATCAAGTTTTCTAAGCTGATCCGCTATGTCTTGGAGAGTTCGACGAAAAATTGGGTGACTCTGGAGGAAGAACTGGAGGCCAATCGGCTCTATTTGGAGTTGGAGCAACTGAGGGTGGATCAGGC